>JAILOA010000051.1 GCA_024691065.1 Lachnospiraceae bacterium
AAAAATTCTTACTGAGAATACATTGGGAGATTTTTATGAAATTCAAAATGACAACATTTAGAATTATATTTCTGGGATTCCTTGGAATCATACTTGCCGGAACATTGTTATTAATGCTTCCTTTTGCAAGTAACGGTCCGGGACATGCGAAGTTTTCGGAAGCACTGTTTACAGCGGTTTCCGCAACCTGCGTTACAGGTCTTATCGTGCAGGATACTGCAACCTATTGGTCCGTTTTTGGAAAATGCATCATAATAATTATGATACAAATAGGCGGCATGGGTGTTATTACCGTAGCGATTGCGATGTCGCTTGTATTTAAAAGAAAGATCGGACTTGCTGAGCGTTCGCTTATGCAGGAATCGATTTCAGCATTTCAGCTCGGTGGTATTGTCCGGATGACCACCTTTATTTTAAAGGTAATACTTGCAATAGAAGGTATCGGAGCGATAGCCATTATGCCGGTATTCATCCCGAGATTTGGGGTTTTGAAGGGAATCCTTTATTCTTTCTTTCATTCGATATCAGCCTTTTGTAATGCGGGTTTTGATCTTATGGGAGAAGAGGAAAAATTCTCGTCTATGGTACATTTTCAGGGAAATGTTTTGTTAAATGTTGTTTTGATGATTCTGATTCTCGTTGGTGGAATCGGCTTTAAAACCTGGGAGGATGTAGGAAAATATAAATTTAAATTAAAGCATTACAGCATGCAAAGTAAGATGGTTTTATCATTATCGTTAGTGCTTATTGTCATTCCGGCTATTTACTTCTTCTTTGGAGAGTATGCGGGATTTCCGGTTAAGGAGAGAGTGCTTTCGACAATGTTTCAGACAATCGCACCGAGAACAGCCGGTTTTAACACTTCTGATCTCGCTGCATTTTCTGATACAGGCAAGTTCGTAATGATTATACTTATGCTTATAGGTGGCTCATCGGGATCTACCGCCGGTGGTATGAAAATGACAACAATCTGCGTTCTCATTGCTTCGCTAAAAGCCGTATTTACGCAGAAAAGCGAGGTTACCGCATTTGGCAGAAGGATAGGAAATGACGCGGTTATAAAGGCAGGCGTTATATTTATGGTATATAATTTTCTGTTTGTATTAGCAGGCTGTATCATAAGCCGCCTCGAGGGCATTCCGATTTTGGACTGCCTGTTTGAAACCGCATCCGCAATCGCGACGGTTGGACTTACTGTTGGTATCACATCATCTCTAGGTCTTGCTTCAAGAATAATAATAATGATTCTGATGTTTTTAGGCAGGGTCGGTGGTCTCACGGTTGTATTTGCTGTATTGTCAGATAGAAGAGGTAATATGGGAAGGTTACCTGAAGAGAAGATTAGTGTTGGTTAATTTGAATAATATTAAGAATGGAAAGGGTGTAAAAATATGAAATCAATATTAGTGGTTGGTCTTGGAAGATTTGGAAGAAGTGCCGTTAAAAAGCTGTATGACTTAGGGCATGAGGTTTTGGCTGTAGACTGGACAGAGGAAAGGGTCAACAGCGTATTACAATATACCACGGAAGCTATGATAGGAGACGCAACAAGTGTTGATTTTCTCAAGAGTCTCGGGGTTGATAATTTTGATTTATGTATAGTTGCAATCGGCGATAATTTCGAGCATTCAGTTATCACAACCTATCATTTGAGACAGCTTGGTGCAAAGAAGATTGTTGCCAGAGCAGCAAGGGAAACCCATAAAAAGTTCCTGCTTCACAATGGTGCAGATGAGGTTGTTTATCCTGAGAAGCAGCTTGCGGAATGGACTGCAATCCGTTACAGTCAGGACCATATATTTGATTATGTAGCCCTTGATAATACAAATTCCATATTTGAAATTGAGATTCCTAAGTCATGGGTTAATTCAACATTGTTACAGCTGGATGTCAGAAAAAAATATGGAATAAATGTCATCGCAGTAAGGAGAGAGGGCAAAGTTGAAATGGAAATCGATCCGAAGATGGTTCTTACAAATGAGATGAGTCTTTTTATTGCAGGAAATACAAAGAATATTAAGAAGCTTTTAAATAAGTAAAGTTTTCCATATTGATCACTTACATTATATTTACATTTAATAAAAAAAATAACTGAATTTTTACATCTCGTTTGCATTACTTTTTTTATTTTATGAGCACATTATACCTTCATTTTTTGTTAAGAATTTGACACGTATGTGTAAAAAAATGGGTTCTTTTATGGCAAAGCTGTGGCAAACGGATACAAAAAAAGCCAGACTGCATCGCTCGAAACATCGATGTAGCTTGGCTTTCAGGATAATTCATAATTATAGTGAGCAAATAATCACTTTATGACACATTATTAGTTTTTGACAATTTTTATTTTACATTTTTTATTTAAATGTAAAATTCAATGAAATCACAGGTCGGACTTAATCTGTTCTTTACAAATATTTTAAGTAAATTTTACCTGTAAAGCTTGTATTTACAGTTGTTTAAAGCATTTTTCACAATGCATTTTTAATGTATTTAAATCGTTCTGTTTAATACATTTTAATGCATTTAAATCGTTCTGTTTAATACATTTTAATGCATTTAAAT
Source organism: Lachnospiraceae bacterium (assembly GCA_024691065.1). Lineage (GTDB taxonomy): Bacteria > Bacillota > Clostridia > Lachnospirales > Lachnospiraceae > JAEEJA01. Next base: position 2,563 of record JAILOA010000051.1, read on the forward strand.
CGTTCTGTTTAATTCATTTTTAATGCATTTAAATCGTTCTGTTTAATACTTTTTAATGCATTTAAATCGTTCTATTTATTAAGCATTTTCTTGATATTCTTGCTGTTTCCGGCAACAAAAAGGCTCATGTCATCGGTCAGAACCATCTTAGGGTCAATCTCCATTTCAACCCTGCCATCCCTTCTGACGGCAATTACATTTATACCCCATTTTTTTCTGACATCGAGCTGTAACAATGTGGAATTAACCCATGCCTTTGGAATCTCTATCTCAAATATTGCATTTGTATTATCAAGCTTAATGTAATCAAATATGTGATCCTGGCTATAACGGATTGCAGTCCATTCTGCAAGCTGCTTCTCCGGATAAACAACCTCATCGGCACCGTTGTGAAGCAGGAACTTCTTGTGGGTCTCCCTTGCCGCTCTCGCTACAATCTTCTTCGCACCAAGCTCTCTCAAATGATAGGTCGTAATAACGGAATGCTCGAAATTATCGCCGATTGCAACTATACATAAATCAAAATTATCAATCCCGAGACTCTTAAGGAAATCTACACTTGTTGAATCACCAATCATAGCTTCCGTAGTATATTGAAGTACATTGTTAACTCTTTCTTCGGTCCAGTCAACCGCAAGCACCTCGTGTCCCAATTCGTAAAGTTTTTTAACGGCACTCCTTCCAAATCTTCCAAGCCCTATTACCAATACTGATTTCATATTTTTATATCCTTTCTTATATTCCTGATTAAACTTTTTTCTTATATATTATTATGAAACAACCATTCTTCGGTCTGCTTCACTTTTACTCATAAATACGATAAACCCTATGCTCTTCGGACAATTAACCGATACTGATCTTCTCTTCCGCTAATCTCTCTATGTTGCCCTTCTTATCGGACAATTAACCGATACTAATCTTCTCTTCCGCTAATCTCTCCATGTTGCCCTTCTTATCGTCCGATTAACCGATACTGATCTTCTCTTCCGGCAATCTTCCCATGTTGCCCTTCTTATCGGACAATACAGCAAATACAACCGTGAGTCCGCCGACTCTGCCTAAAAACATAAGTATCATTATTATGATTCTTGAAGCAAGTCCTAGCGATGGCGTGATACCAAGCGTAAGTCCAACCGTCGCGATTGCGGATGCGGTTTCAAACAGGCAGTCCAAAATCGGAATGCCCTCGAGGCGACTTATGATACAGCCTGCTACAACAAACAGGAAATTATATACCATAAATATAACTCCTGCCTTTATAACCGCGTCATTTCCTATCCTTCTGCCAAATGCAGTGACCTCGCTTTTCTGCGTAAATACGGCTTTTAGCGAAGCAATGAGAACGCAGATGGTAGTCATTTTCATACCACCGGCGGTAGATCCCGATGAACCACCGATAAGCATGAGTATTATCATTACAAACTTACCTGTATCGGAAAATGCAGCGAGATCAGAGGTGTTAAAGCCTGCCGTTCTCGGTGCTATAGTCTGAAACAAGGTCGAAAGCACTCTCTCCTTAATCGGAAATCCTGCATACTCCCCAAAGAAAAAGTAAATTGCAGGAACGGTTATAAGTACTATTGACAATGTCAAAACCATCTTACTTTGCATACTGTAATGCTTTATTTTATATTTATATTTTCCGACATCCTCCCAGGTTTTAAAGCCGATTCCACCTACGAAAATCAAAATGATTAACACTACATTTAATAAAATATTTCCCTGAAAATGTACCATGGAAGAGAATTTTTCCTCTTCTCCCATAAGGTCGAATCCCGCATTACAAAAAGCTGATATCGAATGGAAGAAGGAATACAGGATTCCTTTCAGAACTCCGAATCTCGGTATGAAAACAGGCATAAGCGCTATGGCTCCGATGCCTTCTATTGCAAGTATTACCTTTAAAATAAAGCTTGTCATACGGACAATTCCGCCAAGCTGAAATGCCGAAATCGATTCCTGCATAAGTGAACGCTCTGCAAGTCCGATCTTTCTTTTAAATAAAAGCGACATCGCAATCGCTACCGTGATAACACCCATACCACCGATTTGAATCATGATTATTATGATGCATTTTCCGAAAATGGACCAATAGGTTGCAGTATCCTGCACGATAAGCCCTGTAACGCAGGTTGCGGAAACCGCTGTAAACAATGCTTCAGAAAACTTCGCATGCCCCGGTCCGTTACTTGCAAACGGAAGCATAAGTAATAGTGTCCCTGCAAGTATGATTCCAAGGAATCCCAGAAATATGATTCTAAATGTTGTCATTTTGAATTTCATAAAAATCTCCCAATGTATTCTCAGTAAGAATTTTTAATTTTAAAAAAACTATTACATATTTTAACGCATTATTAAATAATATACAACGATTTATTCTCTTTAAATTAACTTTTACAATTAACTTTTACACAGTGTTTAAAGCTTGACAAAAGCCCAAAAAAAGTTCATAATTATACATAAATTATAAAAAAGTTCATAACAGAATTAAAATTATAAAAAAGTTCATAACAAGTTTAAAATTATAAAAATATTCATAAGACCGAGAGGTAATGCCTATGTCAAATCCATTTACCCCGAACTTTGGTAAGGTGCCAAAGATTTTTCTAGATCGTGAAAGCTCTTTGGAAAAAATAGTTAATGGAATATCCGATTTTGACAGTCCTTATCAGACAACACTTATATGTGGTCAAAGAGGAACAGGAAAAACAGCATTTTTAACAGATGTGTGCAACAAAATAAAAAATGACAAAAACTGGATTGTTGTAAACCTTATTCCAAACGGGAATATGATGCAACCCCTTATCCAGTCGATATATAAGCAGTCTTCATCTGCAATCAAAAAAACACTTGATGCAATAAAAGGTGTTAAAATATCTGCTTTTGGGGTCGAAATAGAATACCGGAAATCCAATAATATTACTGATTATCAAATATTATTTGAAGATATTTTGGAAAAACTCAAAAAAAATAATATTCATCTTCTAATATCAATTGATGAAGTAACTAACACTCCTGAAATACGGGACTTTGCTTCTATTTATCAACTTATGATCCGTGAAGAGTTTTATTTATCTTTAATTATGACCGGTCTACCAAAGAACATTTCGGAATTACAAAATGATAAACAACTCACCTTTTTGCTAAGGAGTATGCGTATAGAACTTCCTACATTGAACCCTCTTTCCGTTAAAATGAGTTATAAAAATGTATTTACTCAGAAAATCACCGATGATGATATATTAACCAATATGGCTAAGATGGTAGATGGTTATGCCTACGCCTTCCAACTTTTGGGTTATCTGGTATGGAATCACAAAGATGACTTTTCGGCCGATACCTTAGATATCATTGCCGAAGATTACAAACATCAACTATACAGAAATGCATATACTAAAATATATCAGGAATTATCGGATATGGACAAAAAATTTATCTCAACTATGGCAAATCTGGAATCCGTCGATATTTCCATGAAGGATATAGAAAACGGGATGCAAAAAAGTAAAAGCTATATTTCCAATTACCGCTCACGCTTAATTGAAGCAGGCGTCATACAACAGGTAGGTTGGGGAAAAGTGAGATTCAAATTACCCTATTTTAAAGATTTTATTTTGGAATATGAGAAATTCTTTTAATACAGTACATATAATTGTACTAACTTTTACTTACATAAATTTACCAATTCAGAACATCTTAAAAAAAATAAAAATAATATTTTTTTGAGATTTTTCAGAAAACGTAACCTCACTATGAAGGTATATAATTTTTATTACACACATTTTTTTGAAAATGTAACGTCACAACGAAAGCATATATTTTTTTATTTCTGATATTTAACTTAAGGAGGAAAGCCATGAAAGAAAGAATTTTAAATTATTATAACAGAATCGAACGATTACTTAAGGAGAATTCTCCGGACACTGATTGGGAAGATGTACTTAAGGAGCACCTCGTACAGGTTCAATTCTTCCAGCACGAGCGTTTCATCCACCTGGTCGTAACAGTCCTATTTGCTATCTGCACCTTTATAACCCTGCTCGGCTTCACAGTAACAAGCCAGATCTGGTACGTACTGCTCCTCATAGGACTTCTCGTCCTCTTAATCCCATACATAAGTCACTATTACTTACTGGAGAACACCACCCAGAAAATGTATGACCAATACGACGAAATCCTGAAACACATCCGCAGTAAATAAAAATAATAATTAATTTCTTCAAACATTTAATACAGAGAGTTGATGAATTCAAACATAAAAACAGAGAGTTAATTACTTCAAACATTTAATGAAGTTATACTCTCTGTTTTTAATATATCACATATATTCACATCCACTATCTTATGATGCCGCTCCGGTATACAATCTATAATAATACCCCTTCTGTTCAATCAAGTCATCGTGGTTTCCACGTTCCACAATCCTACCTTGATCCATAACCATTATACAATCCGAATTCTTAACGGTTGATAACCTGTGTGCAATTACAAATGTAGTCCTGTTTGACATAAGCTTATCCATTCCGTCCTGCACAAGTCTTTCGGTTCTGGTATCGATGGAACTTGTTGCTTCATCCAGGATAAGCGCCGGCGGATTAGCTATAGCCGCTCTCGCAATTGCAAGAAGCTGTCTCTGCCCCTGGCTTAAGTTCGCCCCGTCACCGGTAAGAAGTGTGTCATACCCATTCGGAAGCCTCTTTATAAAGCCATGCGCATTGGCGAGTTTCGCTGCATTTACAACATCCTCATCACTTGCATACAAATTACCGTAACGGATATTTTCCTTAACAGTTCCCGTAAACAAATGCGTATCCTGAAGTACGATTCCTAGCGAATGCCTGAGATCCGCCTTCTTTATCTTATTAATATTTATGCCGTCATATCTGATTTTACCATCCTGAATGTCATAAAAACGATTTATGAGATTTGTGATGGTTGTCTTTCCGGCACCGGTCGCGCCTACAAATGCAATCTTTTGTCCGGGCTTTGCATACAGCTCAATGTCATGGAGAACCATCTTATCATCATTATATCCAAAATCCACTCCATCCAGTACAACCTCACCCTTCTGCCATACATAGGTTGTTGTATCCGAATCCTTATGATAATGCTTCCATGCCCATCTTCCGGTATATTCATCACGCTCTACGATATTACCGTCCTTGTCAGCCTCGGCACATACAAGCTCTACATAACCATTATCAACTTCACTCTTTTCATCCAGGAGCTCAAAGATTCTCTGACCTCCCGCGAGTGCCATAATTATTGAGTTAAACTGCATACTTATCTGGTTTATAGGCATACTGAAGGATTTATTGAATGTAAGGAAACTTACCAATCTACCTACTGTAAGTCCTGTAGCTCCACTGATTGCCATTACACCACCGACAACCGCACAAATTACATAGCTCAAATTACCAAGCTGTGCATTCACAGGCATCATGATATTCGCAGTTCTGTTCGCTGCATTTGCACTTTCATAAAGCTTATCATTTAACTCGGTAAAACGCTCGATATTTTTCTCTTCATGATTAAATACCTTTACTACCTTCTGGCCGTGAATCATCTCCTCGATTTCACCATTAAGAGCACCGAGGTCCTCCTGCTGTTGCTTAAAATACGATCCTGAAAGGCTTGCAAGCTTTCCTGAAATCATAATTGTCACAAATACCATAAATAATGAAATAATGGTAAGCGGCAGGCTCATCATTATCATAGATATAAGCACACTCACTACAGTTATTGCGGAATTTATGAACTGCGGAATACTCTGGCTTATCATCTGTCTGAGAGTATCAATATCATTGGTGTACATAGACATTATGTCACCATGCGCATGCGTATCAAAGTACTTTATCGGAAGCGATTCCATATGCGAAAACATTTCTTCTCTTAGATTTTTCAATGTACCCTGATTTACAAATATCATCAAATAACTGTATAAAAATGTAGTTACTATACCTATACCGTAAAATACAGCCACCTTTAGAATCGCATTTAAAAGAGGTTTAAAATCCGGATTCTTTTGGGATGTAAGCGGTATAATATAATCATCTATAAGCTTCTGCGTAAAAAGTGTACCCTGCACATTTGCAAGTACGCTTATAATAATGCATATGATTACTATTACCATATGTATTTTATACTTTTTTCCGACATAAGACATTATTCTTTTAAATATCTTGCCGGGATTTTCTATTTTCGGTCGAGGTCCCATATTTCTTCTGCCCTTCGGGCCACCATTCGGCCCCTTCGGACCACCATTCGGACCCTTTGGACCGCCATTTTGACTATCATTTGAACCCTTTGGACTATTTGGACCATTTTGAACTTTCTTTGCTTCTGCCATATCAATCTCCTAATATTCCTATTAAATCAATATTCTGCCATTTTCCTGTTATTCCTCTGACGAAGACTTTTTCCTGACTGCTTTTCATCTGTGTCGCCGCTATTTAACCAAGGAATCTTCTCTTAACTATAACTGAATTATTTTTTCTGATTATCATCAGTCATCAAAGTCGCCGCCACCATTGGTCTGCTCTTCGTAAACCTCACTGTAAATCTCATTATTCTTGAGGAGATTTTCATGAGTATCAAATGCATCGATGCGGCCATCCTCCATAACGATAATTCTGTCTGCATCCTGAACACTCGCTATTCTCTGTGCAATTATAAGCTTTGTCGTTCCGGGGATTTCCTCCCTGAATGCAGTTCTGATTTTTTGATCTGTCGCAGTATCAACCGCACTGGTTGAATCATCCAATATAAGAATTTTCGGTTTTTTAATAAGAGCTCTCGCGATACATAATCTCTGCTTCTGTCCACCGGAAACATTGCTTCCGCCTTGCTCTATCTTTGTATTGTAGCCTTCCGGCATCTTGGAAACAAACTCGTCCGCACAGGCAAGCTCTGCCGCCTTCCTGCACTCCTCTTCTGTCGCATCCTCCTTACCCCAGCGGAGGTTATCATAAACCGAACCGGAGAACAATACATTGTTCTGAAGAACAACTGAAACCTGGTCTCTCAAAGCCTTTAAGTCATAGCCGCGAACATCTATTCCGCCTACCTTTACGCTTCCCTCGGAGACATCATAAAGTCGGCTTATAAGATTAACCAAACTACTCTTTGCACTACCGGTTCCACCGATGATTCCGATTGTCTCGCCGGACTTTATCGATAGATTAATATCTTTAAGCACGAAATCATCAGCGTCCTTTTTATATTTGAAAGATACATTTTCAAATGTAATCGAACCGTCCATTACTTCCATTTCCGGATCCTCCGGATTTACGATGTCCGCCTGCTCTGTAATTACTTCAGCCACTCTCCTTGCGGAGGCAACACTCATGGTAATCATTACAAATATAAACGAAAGCATCATAAGGCTCATGAGAATATTCATGCAATATGCAAGAAGTGTGGATAAATCGCCGACTTGAAGGTCTCCTCCGACTATCATCTTAGCACCCATCCAGCTTATCAAAAGGATACATGAATATACCGTCAATGTCATAACCGGACTGTTTAATACAACTGCGGTTTCGGCCTTTATAAAGAGCTTATATACATTTTCTGCGGCCTTATGGAATTTGGACTTTTCATAATCCTCACGAACATAGGCCTTTACAACCCTGATTGCGGAAACATTCTCCTGAACGCTTGCATTCAGGTCATCATATTTTTTGAATACTTCGGTAAAATATTTCATTGCAAATTTAACGATAATTGCAAGAATCATACCCAATATCACTACTGCAATCAAATAAACCGAAGCAATTTTAGGACTTATTGAAAATGACATAACCATAGCAAATATAAGCATAGCAGGTGATCTCATACACATTCTGAGAATCATCTGATAGGCATTCTGAATGTTGGTTATATCGGTAGTAAGCCTTGTTACAAGTCCTGCTGTACTGTACTTATCAATATTTGAAAAGCTATAGGTTTGAATGTTTTTGTAAGCGGCCTCCCTCAGATTCTTTGCGAAACCGGCCGAAGCCTTTGCGCTAAGCGATCCGGCAAGCACACCGAAGGTTAAACTAAGAAGTGCAGCTACTACCATAATCGCACCCAAAGTATAAAGGCGTGTTAGGTTTCCTCCCTTCACGCCCTCGTTTACAATCATACCCATAATTTTAGGAATAATGGTTTCCATCAATACTTCACCAAGCATAACGATTGGGGTAAGTATTGAAACCATTTTATATTCCTTTACATAGGATAATAATATACCTACTGTTCCTTTTTTCCTGGTTTCTTTACTCACAAGTCAATTCCTCTCAATCCATTGTTTAAAGTAAATCCATTGATTTCTTCTCAAATCAGGACTCACTTTTTCGACTAAAAAAACAATATGAACATTATAATTACATTTTTGATTTAATTTGCATTAACCGGAGTTCTCTGAATCTTTATCAAAAAAACTCACCAATCTAACAAAAAATCATTATAAACATTATAAGTTCACTTCTAATTTAACTTAAATACATTGGCAACATCATCAAGCTTCTTGGTACACTTCAAGGTTTCATTGGTATAATTTACTACTTCATTGGCAGATGCAACTATGGCATTTGCGTTACTTGCGATTTCACCTGTACCCTTTGCCGATTCATTATTAGCATCAGCGACCTCATTAATTGCATAGATAATACTGGTGATATTTCTGTTTAATTCTTCGGTAGCATCCTTGAAGTCATTAATTACTTTATCCATTTCCATAGCATCATTACTATACTGTTCACCTGTTTTAACCAATGTATTGTAATCCTTCAAAATATTGGCATCGAGATAATTAAGCAAACTTCCTGCACAGTTCGAAAGATTCTCAACAGATGAAATAACTTCATTTGTTACTATCTGAATCTGAGCTGCACTATTCTTGGAATTTTCAGCCAATTTACTGATTTCGGAAGCAACTACAGCAAAACCTCGTCCTGCTTCACCTGCTCTTGCAGCTTCTATACTTGCATTGAGCGCAAGTAAGTTTGTTTCTTCCGCAATATTTAAAATAGTATTCGACAAATCATTAATCTTATCTACTGCCTTTGCTTCCTCCAAAGCTTCTCTCATGGTACCCTGAGTTTCCTCAAGCATTGCCGTAGAAGTCTCTTTCTTTTGAATGGTAGAATTCTTAAGATTTTCTGCTCTTTCTTTTATCTGTTCAATCTTAGAAAGTGCATCATCAGCTCTTTTAGATATATCATCTACGGTAATTCCGATACTTTCTGCTGTAGTAGTAAGCTGCTGGGTAGTAGCGGCAGTAGTTTCCGATGTTGCGGAAAGTTCTTCTGTAGTTGCCGATATGCCTTCAATCTCAGATAACAAAGAATTAATTCTCTCCTGCTGATTTTGAACATTATCATCAACTACATCTGCCTCACTTTTAACATCCCTTATTGCACGACTTATAGAGAACTGCATTCGTTGCATGGCTCCGGCAAGTCTGCCCGCCTCATCCTTCTTAAGCAAAAGCTTATCCGGAAGTGCACGGCTTAAGTCTCCGTTAGCCATAGTGATAAGTTCCTTAGTAACGATATTCACAGGATTTACAAACCAACCAATGAAAATCAATGATACCAAGACAACGATTATAATAAAGCCAAGTGAAGAAAATGTGAAAATTCTATCGATTCTTTCACTTAAATATGCCTCTTTCTGACTGCCTGAGACAACCATTACCCATTTTGTATCAGGAACATGACAAAAACCTGTAAATACATCCTTGCTTCCATTGTTATATTCCAATGTACCGCTGTCGCTCTGCGACATCTGCTTTTCAGCTTCAGCTCTTTCTTTATAAGATTTATCCTGTTCGGAAAGCTCGGAAGCGCTCTCTCCTTCTTTTACACCTTCTGTAGCGCTTGCAATAACCATTCCCTTTTCATCTATCATATATGCTTCGCCATTGTCAGATGTTACGGCACTCATAAATGCATTTCTAACATTGCTGATTCTAATGTCAGCAAAGATTACACCTTTTATTTCCCCTTCATCCTCAACAGGAACACCAACTGTAATCATAGAAATGCCATCCACTTCAAACGCTTCAGACACGGAATTACTACCACTCATAGACGTTTTATAAAATTCCTTGTCTTTTACATTTCCCATATCCGGATTAGTCTCAACTTTTCCGTCCACATCCGCAAAATTAATATCTTCCGCTCCGATTCTTTCAGCAAAGAGACTGAGCACCTTTTTCTTTTCTAAAGGATTTTTTTCCAAATCTCTTAGATCCTCGTTTAACGAAAATGAATACAACTCATCCCAGCTACTCACTATTTTCATATGAACAGCATCTGCACTGAGAGTCGCTAACGACTTCATTTCGTTCAACGTAAGATTTTTTGCAATATTTCTATTACTGGATTTATACATAAAATAAGCAAACATCAGAGAGCATACCATAATTCCGGAAATCAATAATAAAAACTTGGTTTTTAATTGCAGTTTTCCCATTTTACTCCTCCATGTCAAGTTCCACCGGACAATGATCCGAGCCCATTATGTCCGTATGAATCTTTGCATCTTTCAACTTATCATTTAAACTTTCAGACGTCACAAAATAGTCAATTCTCCACCCTGCATTTTTCTCTCTTGCTTTAAATCTATATGACCACCATGAATAAACTGATTCCAGTTCAGGGTAAAAATATCTGAATGTATCGGTAAATCCGGATTCTAAAAGCGTAGTAAATTTTTCTCTTTCCTCATCCGTGAAACCGGCATTTCTGTGATTTGTCTTAGGATTTTTAAGGTCAATTTCCTTATGTGCCACATTCATATCCCCGCATACAACCACCGGCTTCTTCTTGTCCAATTCTACAAGATATTCTCTAAATGCGTCTTCCCATTCCATTCTGTAATCGAGTCTAAGTAATTCCTGCTTGGAATTTGGTGTATAAACAGTTACCATAAAGAATTTTTCGAACTCGAGAGTAATCACACGTCCCTCGTGATCATGCTCCTCAATCCCCAGTCCATAGGTAACATTTAAAGGTTCAACCTTAGTAAATATAGCAGTTCCCGAATATCCTTTCTTTTCGGCATAGTTCCAATATTGCTTATATCCCGGAAGCTCAAGGTCTATCTGTCCCTCTTGAAGCTTGCTTTCCTGTATACAAAATATATCGGCAGAAATCTCATTAAAGAAATCCATAAACCCTTTTTTTACGCAGGCACGAAGCCCATTAACATTCCAAGATATTAATTTCATCTACCTATCCTCTCAATTCTAATTATAGCCAGTCGTTTACAAAACTATTTAATAGTATATATTAAAATATCGGTTTAGTAAACACTAGTTTTTACAAATAAATCCTTTATTTTTTCTTTTTTGGCAAAAAAAGGGAGGAGCTTTTACACTCCTCCCTGGAATTTTAATAATTAAATATCATTTTAATCACTAAATCAATAATTATATTTTCAATTATTTCTTAATTGTGAAATTGAATGATACCTGAAGTGCCTTTGTAAAGTTGAATGCTGTTAAGCTCTTTACGCAGCAGTTCTTAACCTTAAGTGATGACTGATCATAGTTCTCAGCTGATCTGTTCCAGATGTTACAAATATCAAGACGATAGTTCTTTGTATCATCCTCAATCCAACCCTGATCAAGCTTGCTCTGTGTAAGCTTTACAGCCTTACCGTCAACCTTAACTGCAACGTTAGAGAACTTAAGTGTGGTTGGCTTAACCTTAGCCTTTGCAGCACTCTTGATTCCTGAACCGTGATCTTTAAGAATATCAACTACATCTACACAAAGAACACGTGTGTACTTAATCTTCTGGCTTGCAGGACTCTTTGTATCTGTTCCCTGCTTAACACAATCAGCTCTGTTAAGTGTAAGAGTACATGACTGAGTACCCTTCTTATTCTTGATTGATGACTGAGCAACACTGGATCCGTCTGCCTTGAATGAAGTTACTACTGATGCATCATCCATATACATCATACGTACTGTATAGCTCTTAGCTGCTGCATCTGCCTGTACAGGTGCGATTGTTGAAGCTGCTAATACTAATGATAATGCAGCTCCTGTTAAAGCCTTAATAATTGACTTTCTCATTTGAATATTCCTCCTATTTTGAATAATTAAATAAAAGATTAAAAAACCTAAAAACACTGTAGAGAAATATACCATAATTTTTCTTAATTTGATACATTAAAAATTACAGAAAAAATACACATCATATTTTGCATTTCTTTCCCGATACGTTTCTCTAAGGTTCCAAAGCTTTTAAAGAACAAGTTACCGGTTATAACTACCTACAACCTTTTATAAAAACCACGAGACATTCCTCAATGATATTTATAACAAACTTAAATATTTTATCTCAATTATTTGAACTGAATAGTATATGTGATTGAGATATTCTTCTTAGGCATCTTCTTTGAAGCAACTGACCACTTTACATCATCATTGTAAGAGTTGATAGCTACAGCCTGAACTGTGCTTGAACCTTCCTCCGGAGTAATGTAAGGCTTGCTGATCTTCTTAACTTGCTTACCATCGAACTTGATAATCAGATTAGTGATTTTAACCTTCTTAGCCATTGAAATAGGAATATTAGTATCAACATAAAGAAGATTGAAGATTTCTGTTGCAGAGAACTTACACTTATTAATACCTGAAACACTTACTGTATAAGTTTTCTTCTTCTTAGACTGTGCAATTGTAGCATCCTTACAGCTTGTACCTGATATCTCTGTAGTCTTCTGCTTAATTACTGAACCGTGATTTGATGAATCAAGACCATCTCTACAATAATAACTGGATGTCTGGAAAACAAGACATGATTGATAAGAAGCAGCTTCTGCTTTCTTAGTTGCATTTGGTACAAAACCTCCAGCGATCACAAGTGCAATTGCGAGAACAAGTGATACAACTTTCCTCATTGAATACTTCATACGTATCCCTCCTTAAATTAATTAAAAAATCACCTTTGGTATGTACTTTATTCATACCATTAGTTTTTTGCTTAGTAAATATTACCATCATATTTTTTCAATGTCAACATTTCTTTGTGCAAATTGCACAAATCTTCACGACTTCGAAAGAATGTTTATGGAATTGACAAACACCTGCCATAAACCCTTAATTTTATTGAAATAATTAAAAAGGCCCGATGAAAATCACCGGACCTTTAAATGTAAACCCTTCTCCAAAAGTCGAAAGATGTTATATTATCATAATTTATTTATAACATCACCTAATAATCAGTTAAATCCCCGAATTAATACTCAGGCTCGATAAGTCCAAATGTGTGTCCCTTACCTTTTCTCTTATAGACAACATTTACTTCATCAGTATCTGAGTTTCTAAATACATAGAAATTATGTCCCAAAAGCTCCATCTGAATACAAGCTTCCTCCGGGTCCATAGGCTTAAGAGCGAAACTCTTGGTTCTGATAATCTCAATCTCATCCTCGTCTTCGATTTCCTCTTCAACGAATGCCTTGCTAAGGCCAACTGCATCCTGCTGTCTCTGAATAATTTTATTCTTATACTTACGAAGCTGCCTTTCAATAATCTCCTCTACTAAATCAATTGAAACATACATATCATTGCTTTCTTCCTCAGCCCTGATAATGTTCCCTTTCATCGGAATGGTAACCTCAATCTTCTGACGATCTTTCTCTACACTTAATGTTACGTGGATTTCGGTTTCCGGTGTGAAGTATCTCTCGAGCTTGCCAATCTTCTCTTCAACCGCCGTTCTCAATCCTTCAGTTACCTCAATATTTTTACCGCTAATGATGTAATACATAATCCATCACTCCTTTGCTGTTTGATATAAGAATTATAACAAAATCTTAAGAAATTATCAAGTGAAATTGCATAAAAAAACTATTAATAAAGTTCGATTTTTTGTGCATTTTCCACAAAATATTGCATAATTATACCGGCAATAACCTATATATATGGTTTATTAATGATTTATACATTTTTTAGAGCCTTGAATATAAATATATCGCAAAACCATTAATTAATCATATAAATAAATATCCTCCCGAAAAACACCTGAATAATATATCATTTCTAAATTTACCATCAATTTTATCCACAATTCCACAATTGTAAGACAATTTAACCCGATTTTTTTCAATTCATTTTATGAATTTTAATTAACTTTTTAAGTAATTATAGTTGTTGTTCGATTTAATTATTTTTAAAACCCTTTAAAAATGTGGATAAAGTGAATAACTTTGTGGATAAGTTTTATTTTATTGACTTTGAGAGCCGAACAACGTTTAATCCCTTATAAAATAGGCATTTACACAACTCTCTCAAATCAATTAAACATCCAAAATCACATATTTTTTTGTAAATAAATGAAATTTACACACATTTTCATGTTTCACAGTTGATAAAGTTGTACGACAAATCGTGAAACATTTATGTTACACAGGAAACTTTACCATCCACTTTTTGTTATACAAATTTGTATAATCCGGTTTTGTCAGGATTATTATAATCCGGGTTTGTCAGGATTATTATAATCCGGGTTTTTAGGATTATTATAATCCTGTTTTTTGGGATTATTGTCATCCATTATTTGCAACCTGCATAATCGCAAAAATCAATGGCATTATCATACAAAGTATCAATCTCACCTTGTGTCTGAATGTCTTCTTTATATCCCTGGTATGTACAAATTCGACAATTCCGTGAGTCACAAACACACTTATAAGAGTGAGGAATATCGCAAGGCCGGAGAACATATAACCAATAGCCACAGCTGTAAAGAAACCTGCTATTTCAGTAACAAGAATTGCAAACAATGTTTCAAGCCATGTATAATAAAAAGCCTCTGTACATCTTTCAAGCTTCGCTTTTCTGTATGCAAGTATTGCCATGCCCACAAGAAAAGCCAGAACTGCTATATAAATACAAACCCTCACGGGCACAAAATCTATATTCGCTTTATCAAAATAATCACTTTTATAACCGACACTATCATAATAATGCATAGGATAATTCATATCAAAATAATCAACCCTCACCTTATACATTTCGGCAAAAACATTAAACTCACCAAGTTTATCCGAGATTTTATATCCTATGGTATCTATATAATTATCATACCAACCATCATATTCACCCTTAAATGTATAGATAACTTCCAATGCAATATCCAGCATTAAACCAATTACAGAAGTCACAAAATGTAACACCAGAATACCGCATATTCCCGTGAAACCATTGCCGGATATACATGTCGCAAGAATGCTTATACTATAAAACATCAATGCATATATAATTGTTAATATACAACCTATGACAACCCTCGGTAAAACACCACTGCATGGTGCAAGCCCCGCTGCAACCAATGATCCCAGAATAATAGCAACTACATAAGGTACAATTATTTCCAAAGCGCCCAAAACATAACGTGTCGTAAATATTTTTATTCTGTTTTGAGGCAGGGATTGCATAAAATCCACCTGCTTTTTATTATGTAAAAACTTAAACTGATATATTCCTGTAAATGTAGCAAAAATCATAACAATAAAAAGCCCGGAATACGGATATACAAGGGCATTGTTCCAAAACTCAAAATTTAAATATTCAATATTGTTAGGTTCAAAAATATCTCCTCTGAGATCAATTGCAGCCCCCATGGTACCAAAAACCAATACAATAAATAGTATTATAGAATAAAGGAGCACAGGTGCAATATCCTTTTTCAAATCAAACTTAAATGTTCTCGAAAGTAACGGATTTGACATCATAACCTACCTCCTTTGTTTTACTTATAAATATTTCCTCAAGCGTAAGAGGAATCATCTCATAAAATACCGGTGATATTGCAGCAAATCGGGACATTATCTCCTCTTCGTCTCCCTCTATTGTAAATGTAAATAAACTTCCTCTTTTCTCTGTATAAATTATATTCATCTCGCCAAGATTCGAAGCATCCGTGTCAGGCGCAAATACACACTGTATCTTATGAATATTTACCTTCAGGTTACTTAGCTCTTCGGATAACAATATTCCGCCCTTATGAAGAAGACCTATGGAAGAGCATACATCCTCCAATTCACGAAGATTATGAGATGAAATAACACAGGTAAGCCCTCTGTTCTCCTTCTCCCTGTTAATATGCTCCTTCACGGCAAATCTCATAACAGGATCCAAACCGTCA
Source organism: Lachnospiraceae bacterium (assembly GCA_024691065.1). GTDB lineage: Bacteria > Bacillota > Clostridia > Lachnospirales > Lachnospiraceae > JAEEJA01. The sequence continues at coordinate 18,717 of JAILOA010000051.1, forward strand.
AAAGTCTCATCGCAAACCAGATATTTTGTATTAGCACAAAGCCCGAGAAGCATAGACACCTGCTTCTTCATTCCCTTTGAAAATGTTTTAATCTTCCTTTTTGCATCCAACCCGAAATCATTTAATAATTTTTGATATTTTTCCAGGTCAAAATCGGCATACAATGCTCTGTAATAACCGGCGGCACTTAACGGTGTGGCATTTGGCAAAAAATATATTTCTTCGGGTATCAGGAAAATGTTTCGCTTAACCTTTTCATTTTCAAATACCTCTTCTCCGTCTACTATAATACTCCCTTGATCGCTGTCATAAATTCCGGTAATCATACGGATAAGCGTTGATTTACCTGCCCCATTGGTGCCTATAAGGCCAAATACACTCTTATCTTTAATTGTAAGAGATAAATCATCTACAGCCGTTATATCACCAAAACCTTTAAAGGCGTGATTTACTTCAATCATATTTTCTCCTTCCTCTTTCTGGTTTTAATACTTTCTCTTCCTCCAATAGTCTATATAATATATTATTATAATTAATTTGTATAGTGTCTTTTTTTCACTTTCTTTTTA
>JAILOA010000085.1 GCA_024691065.1 Lachnospiraceae bacterium
CTCACATAGCTGTCCTCAGAATCGAGAAATATGCCCGGAGAAATCTTATTCTTTTCATCCTTAAATTCATCGGGATGCCTAAGGCGCAGGTACTCATAGATGATTTCCTTCAGGAAAATCGAGCCTCCGAAGCCGTCGGTAAGAGCGTGGAAAACCTCAAGATTTATGCGGCATTTATAATATGTAACCCTGAACATATATTGATTATTTTTGCTTTTATCAATGTATGCGCCGGGAATCTTGGTCTCCTCCTTTACATGCGGCATCTGCTTTTTGTTTTCCTCAAAATAGTACCAGAACACACCCTCGCGAAGACGCATCCTGAAAAGAGGTATTTGGTCAATCACGTGTTTCACGGCCTTTTCCAAAACCTCGCCAATTATTTCCTCAGTGAGATTAGCGGCTATTCTATATACATTTGAAAGGGACTCGGTAGCAATTACCGGAAACAGGGTTGCGGTATTATCTAATTTTTCCCAGGAAAGCTTGGTTCTGCGGTTCCTTAACCTGCTTTCGTACTCTTTACTTTCCCTGGCTTTTGCCTTGTCCGCCTTTAATTCCTGAGTGCTTTTATTATCTGTATTATTATTTTTATTATTATTTTTCTTTCGTGCCATATTTACATTTCCTCAAGTTTAAATAATATAAAATCCGGATGGCATATGCGACATAGTTACATTTTCATATGTTTAAATATCCAGCCTTTCCGGATAATTACATTTCCATATGTTTAAATATTCCGCCTTTCCGGATAATTACATTTCCATATGTTTAAATATCCCGCCTTTCCGGATAATTACATTTTCATATGTTTAAATATTCCGCCTTTCCGGATAATTACATTTTCATATGTTTAAATATCCCGCCTTTCCGGATAATTACATTTTTTTATGCTTAAATATTCTGACAATCAGGATATATTCATTTTCCTATACTTAAATACTCCGGCAATCCGGATGGCATATGCACCATACTTATAATAGTTTATCACATTTTCAGTGGCGATTCCACACCTTAATTATAAGAATGTATGAATCGGATTTGGATGAAGTGTTTCTTCCTTTATCATAAAAAAGCAAAGATGATTAAATAATACCCGGTTTGGATGAAGTGTCTGGTTCCTGCGTTTATCAAAAAAACAAAGATGATTAAATAATACCCGGTTTGAATGAAGTGTCTGGTTTCTGCGTTTATCAAAAAAACAAAGATGATTAAATAATACCCGATTTGAATGAAGTGTCCTGTTTCGGTATAATCTTCTCATCTATGTCGTATCTTTCATCTCCTGCAACTGCTTTAAAAAATTTAAGCATTTCATCAACTATTCCCTTTTAATATAGCGATAAATATGGCATTTATCAAGTTTATTCGTTATATCTAATTTAGCAATTTGCACATTTTTTTTGTGATAAACAACACTTATCGCAGATGATAAAATTTAAGGATTTTTCAAATCAAAAGAGAGATGGTAGTATATAGCCATCGAAAAAATAAAGCAAAAAACAAGGAGGTGCTTGTGATGAAATACTTAGTTGAAATGAAGCAAAATATGTGCTGTCGAATGCTTTACTCTCGGGCAAATTATATGGTCGGGTGCAGGCTTGGTTTTTCGTGCACCTGAAGAATATACAATTAAATGTATAATTCGAAACCATTTGCCCGGGAGATAATTCTCCGGGATTTTTTTTGCACGGAGCAATAAAGAAAACTAATTGTTTGTGATTTAAAAAGAGAGTTATATTTTTTCTTTATAAGAAAAAGAAACCTGAAATTATGAAAAAGAAATTTAGAATTTTAAAAATCAAAACAAAAAAACAAAACACAACAAAAAACAAAACACAACAAAAAACAAAACACAAAACACAACAAAAAACAAAACTTAACAAAACAAAACTTAACTAAACAAAACTTAACTAAACAAAACAGAACAAAAAACTAAACAAATTAAAAATAATATAAAGATAAAAAAAGGAGATTAAAATTATGAGCGATTATAGATTTGAAACATTACAGTTACACGTTGGACAGGAGCAGGCAGACCCTACTACAGATTCAAGGGCAGTTCCGATTTACCAGACAACATCTTATGTATTCCACAACAGTAAGCATGCTGCTGATAGATTTGGTTTAGCAGACATAGGAAATGTATATGGAAGAATTACAAATAGCACTCAGGAAGTTTTGGAAAAGAGAGTTGCAGCACTTGAAGGTGGAAGCGCAGCACTTGCGGTTGCATCAGGTTCGGCTGCAATTACCTATACAATCGAAGCTTTGGCAGCGAATGGCGGTCACATCGTAGCACAGAAAACAATCTACGGAGGAAGTTATAACCTCCTTGCACATACACTTCCACAGTATGGAATCGAGACAACATTTGTGGATGCACACAATCTCGAAGAGGTTGAGGGTGCAATAAAGGATGATACAAGAGCTATTTACTTAGAGACTCTCGGAAATCCGAACAGCGACATTCCTGATATCGATGCAATCTCAGAGATAGCTCACAAACACGGACTTCCTGTAGTAGTTGACAATACATTCGGAACACCTTATCTTATCCGTCCTATCGAGCATGGCGCTGACATCGTGGTACATTCAGCAACAAAATTCCTCGGCGGCCACGGAACAACACTTGGTGGAATAATTGTTGAGGCAGGTACATTTAATTATAAGGAAAGTGGCAAATATCCAAATATTGCCGAGCCTAATCCAAGCTACCACGGCCTTTCATTCTACGATGCAGTTGGACCGACAGCTTTCGTGACATTTATCAGAACGATTCTTTTGAGAGATACAGGCGCTGCAATTTCACCGTTCAATGCATTTTTATTGCTTCAGGGAATCGAAACTCTTTCGCTTCGTCTCGAGAGACATGCAGAGAACACGAGGAAGGTTGTTGAATATTTGAAGAATCATCCTCAGGTTGAAAAAGTAAATCACCCTTCGGTTGAGAATCATCCGGATCACGCCCTTTACGAGAAATATTTTCCAAATGGCGGTGCGTCGATTTTTACATTTGATATAAAGGGCGGTCAGGAAGAGGCTTGGAAATTCATCGATGGTCTGAAGATTTTTTCTCTTCTTGCAAATGTAGCGGATGTTAAGAGTCTCGTGATTCATCCGGCTTCAACGACACATTCACAGCTTAGCGAGGAAGAGCTTTTGGATCAGGGAATCAAGCCAAATACCATCCGTCTTTCAATCGGAACCGAGCATATCGACGATATAATCGCAGATTTAGAGAACGGATTCGCGGCTGTGTAAAAATTTGCGTCTGTGTAAAATTACATTTTTATAAGTTTAATTAGTAAATTTCAAGAAAAACATCCTAAAAAAATAATTTCCAAAAAATAAATATAGGATAGGCTGAAATTAAAATAGATATAGAGATATTTAAATTTAAAAATTTCTATAATTTATAAAAGATATGCTTGAAATTTTAATAGATAAATATGAGATGAAATGAATGACTGGAGGAGTGAGATGACTTTAAAAATTAACTCTTTACTTATACATGGTGGGATTGATGGCGATGAGACGACAGGTGCGGTAAATGTACCGGTCTATCAGACATCGACCTACAAGCAGGACGGCCTTGGAAAGACCAGGGGCTGGGAGTATTCCAGAACAGGAAATCCAACCAGGGCTGCCCTGGAAAAACTGATTGCAGATCTTGAGCAGGGTAAGTACGGACTTGCTTTTGCATCGGGACTTGCAGCTATAAACACGGTATTATCGCTGTTTAAGGCGGGCGATAAGCTCATTGTGTCAGATAATATTTACGGCGGTACATTTAGAATTTTGGATAATGTATTCAAAAATTTTGGAATCACCTACGAGATTGTCGATACATCGAATCTTGCTGCAATAGAAGAGAAAATCGACGAAAGCGTAAAGGCAATTTATGTTGAAAGTCCTGCTAATCCGCTGCTCACAATCACAGATATAGAGGCGGTTTCCGGGATTTCGCATAAGTATGGGAAGTTACTGATTGTGGACAATACATTTTTAACACCTTATCTGCAGAGACCGCTTACTCTCGGGGCGGACATAGTGATTCACAGCGGCACCAAATACCTCGGGGGTCATAGCGATACGGTGTCCGGACTGGTTGTTGTTAATGACGAAAAGCTTGCGGACAGGCTTTATTATCTGCAAAATTCGATTGGTGGCGTGCTGGCGCCATGGGATAGTTTTCTCGTTATTCGTGGGATTAAGACGCTTGGTGTCAGGATGGACCGTCACGTCGAAAATGCTGAAAGGATTGCGAGATGGCTCGATAAAAATGAAGCGGTGAGCCGGGTTTATTATCCTGGACTTGAGAATGATCCGGGATACGAAGTTCAGAAAAAGCAGGCAAATGGAGCAGGAGCAATGATTTCATTTGTGCTGGATGAAAAATATGATTACAGAAAATTTTTTGAAAAGTTGAATGTAGTGACCTTGGCTGAAAGTCTTGGTGGTGTCGAGTCGCTCGTTTGTCATCCTGCGAGTATGACGCATGCAGCTATTCCTGCCGAAATCAGAAAAGAGGTTGGAATCGTGGACGAGCTGATTCGCTTGTCAGTCGGAATCGAAGATGTTGAAGATATAATAGAAGACCTTGCGCAGGCAATTGAAGCTTCGAGAATTTAGTTGCAGACCTGGAGCAGGCAATAGAAGCTTCGAGAATATAATAGAAGACCTTGCGCAGGCAATCGAAGCTTCGAGGGTATAACAGAAGACCTTGCGCAGGCAATTGAAGCTTCGAGGATATAACAGCAGACTTACGCAGAAAGGAGGATTTGTCCATGGATGTAAAAATGAGCGTTCACGATTTAATCGGCAATACCCCGCTTCTTAAGTTAAATAATCTGGGCGTAAAGGACGGGGTTTCTGTCTATGCAAAGCTTGAGCTCATGAATCCGGCTGGGAGTGTAAAGGACAGAGTCGGAAGATATATGATAAAGGATGTCGAAGAAAAGGGACTTTTAAAGCCTGGCGGCACGATTATAGAGGCGACGGCAGGAAATACCGGAATCGGAATAGCCATCGCTGCATTAAATAAAGGTTACAGAGTAATATTTACGGTGCCTGAGAAATTTTCCGTCGAGAAACAAAAAATAATGAAGGCCCTGG
>JAILOA010000087.1 GCA_024691065.1 Lachnospiraceae bacterium
TATTAAGAGAAACTGGGGATTTTGATATTCCAATATAAATAAAAATAATAAAAGGTTATAATAAAGGAAGCCTAAGGATTATTCCCTAGGCTTCTTTATTTTTGTGTCATTGATTAAAAACATTGATTTTTTCTGTTCAACGGTTAGAGAATCATCACTTTTATCATCTGTTATTACAAAATCGGTAGAACCCTGGGTTACAGCGTTTTTGAATTCCATATATTCTGCTAATGTGTTATTAATATTGTCATCATCAAATGAGATGTTTATGGATGATGGTTTGTAGTTCCCATTTTTATCTTTCTTTCCATTGAATTTAATTATATCGTTATTATCCAGTCGAAGGAGTATAGACATTAAATCTCCGATAGTTTCAATATCAAAGTCTAAAAATTCTGCAACACTTACATTTAGGGCATTTGCAATATTTTTCAATTGGTCAAACTTTGGGTTTCTGGATCCGGTTTCGTATTTTCTGATAAGTCCGAAATTGATTCCCGATGCTTCACTAAGTTCTAGCTGTGTCATATTACGTAATTTTCTGAAATACTTAATTTTTAAGGCAATTGAGTTATTCTGAGTATCCATAAAGATTTCCTCCTAATATAGATTTGAATATATTATAACATAGAAGTCCTCAAAAGAGAACAAAAAAATAAAAAAATACTTGACGTTCTCAAAAGAGGACACTATAATAAATACAAATGTACTCGTTTGAGTACATATATAAGCTTATATTATTCTAGATTTATAAATCTATTTATTTTTTTTCAAATTTAGTTGTTTATTATATGTCTCAAGGTGTGATTTGTGAAGAATCTTAAAGGAGGTAAGCACAAATGACAAGTGTTATTGAGACAATTGACAGTAAGAATCCAAGCAAAGAGGATCTGCAGAAGCTATTAGAGGAGCTGAAGAGACTTAAAGAGGTGGATATCAGAACAGTTGATATAAATGAGCTTGTGGACATTAGTTCTGTTGAAATAAAGATGGATTTACCAGTACTTGAAAGAGTTATTGATTACATTAAACAGGTCAAGAATCCATATTGTTATAGAGTTCATAATACAGCTGTGAAGGTGAGTTTTACCGGAGATAAAAGCTTGAATGACTGTCTTAAGACTGCTCTATATGGTGGCGGAAGCAGCAATCCTGAATTACCACGCTATGGAAAAGGAGGTTGGTAATTATCAATATTGATGTTAAAACCACGAAAGCATGCGGATATTTTAGGCTTTCAAGAGAAGATGGAGATAAGCTTGAAAGTGACAGTATTAAAAATCAAAAGCTTCTTGTAAATGAGTTTGCTAAAAAGAACGGAATTAAGCTTGTAGATGAATACATTGATGATGGTTATAGCGGGACAAATTTTAACAGGCCGGCATTTACAAGGTTTATAAATGATGTGCAGGAAGGAAAGGTTAATTGTATCATTGTTAAAGATTTATCCAGATTAGGCCGTAATTATATCGAAATGGGTAGATTTATTTCTAAAATATTTCCGTCTTTGGGTATTCGCTTAATCGCAATTAATGATAACTATGACAGTTTTGATGATACAAATTCAACTAATCAAATTATTGTTCCATTTAAAAATCTAATAAATGACGCATATTGTAGAGATATGTCATTAAAAATCAGGAGCCAATTAGATATGAAGCGAAGAAAAGGTGAATTCATCGGAAGCTTCGCAACTTATGGATATATGAAGGATCCTGATGATCATAACCATCTGATAATTGATGAGACTGCAGCGAAGGTTGTTGAAATGATTTTTAATATGAAACTGGATGGCTATAGTAATGCGAGAATAGTTGAAAAGCTTGAAGAAATGGATATTCCTACACCTTTGGAATATAAGAGAATCCAGGGCTTTAATTATAATAGTGGATTTCGCTCTAAAACCAATGCAGTATGGAGTTTGAGTTCCGTGTTTCGTATTTTACATAATGAAATATATACCGGAACAATGATTCAAGGGAAAAGACGTAAAGTAAATTATAAGGTTAAGCAAGTTATTGATATGAATGAACAGGACTGGATAAAGGTCGAGAATACCCATGATGCAATAGTTCCCAAGGAATTGTTTGATTCGGTTCAGAAGATTATGCATGAGGATACAAGAATTGCCCCAACTAAAGATAATGTTTATATACTTTCCGGAATTACTAAGTGTGCTACATGTGGCCAGAATATGGTTAGAAGAGTGTCTCCAAGAAATGGAAAGAATTTTTATTACTATCATTGTACGACTTATAAAAAGTATCGTACTTGTACGTCACATTTAATTAGCGAACCTAAGTTATATGAAAGTGTATTAAAAAGCATCCAGGTAACGCTTTCATTCCTGGGTGATGCATATGATCTGCTAAAGGATATGAAAGAAAGACCGAAAGATGTAATTGGGATAAAATTACTTGATAAGCAGATAGAAGCTGAATATAGAGAAATAGAAAAGTACAAAAATCTTAAAGTAAGGCTTTATATGGATATGACAGATGGAATTATTACTAAAGATGAATTCGATGACATCAATGGGGATTTTACTACAAAGATTGATTTATTAAGAAATGCTCTTCAAACAAACGAAAAAGAGAAGGAAAGAAAGCTTTCACTAAATGTAAATGAAATTCCATGGATTAAGGAATTTTTAAAATATAAAAATGTGCAAAAGCTTGATAGAAGAATGGTTGTATTCTTAATTGAATCGGTAGTTGTGTATGACAAGAACCATATTGAAGTGAACTTCCATCATAAAGAAGAAATAGAGGAACTCATAGCTCTGGCTATGAGCAGCAAGGAGATGATTATATGAATGTAGTTGCTTATTCAAAAAAAACACCATTTGCCAGCTATCTGCCCAAGGTTCCCTTAAAAGAACAAAATGATAGAATGCGCGATTATGCAAAAGATAATGGTTGGAAGATTAGCAAGTTTTATGAAGATAAGAGTGATGATCCTAATAGTGATAATGCCTATCAGAAGCTTCGTATAGATGGAATGAATAAAAGATATGATTTGATTATTATGGATTCTATTATGAGGTTTGGTAAAAATTTTACATATGCTTATCAATTACTTTATAGGACATTTTATAATTTAGGAATTAATTTTGTTGTTGTAGAAGATGATTTTAACAGCTTAAATGTGAAATATGAAGAGGTTGAGGATTATTTTTATAAAAAAAATAAATTATATTCAGGATTATCAGGAAGCCAAAGTAGAATTGAAGATTTTAACGAGAAAAAAAGCTTTTTATATATGAAGTCTAGATATGGTTATAGGTTAAACGAAGACTGTAGCAAAATGATAATTGATGAAAAGGCATCTCAAGTAATCCATATGATATTTGATATGTATGAAAAAGGTTTTTCTACGGATGATATAGTATGCAAACTAAATGAAAAGAAGATAGAATCCCCTGAGGTGTACATACAAAGAGTTGGAAATAGTAGACGTTATATAAAACAGAAAAAATGGAAGGAAAGTGCTGTATTACATATTAGAAAAGATAAACATCTTATGGGTAAAACAGATTCTTTATTATGTGGTGAAATTACTTTTCCGAGAATAATAGAACCAGAACAGTTTAATAGAGTAAATAAAGAAAATAAAAAACGTTGGAATGGTAATAGAAAAGATTTTATTAATGTGTTTTTACATCGTGTGGTTTCAGCTAATTCAGGAGAAATATTGTTTTGTGTCGAAATTAAAAATGAACATTTTTTTTGTCATAGAAACAGTAGAACGAAACCTCTTATAAGTTATCAAGACCTAATGGATAATGTAATGAAATGTTTAGAACAGGAGTGTAAACAAGCTGAATATGTACTTAATAAAATTTATAAAGGAGAAAATGAATCTTATATAAATAAAATAAAAGGCAAGTATAAAATAAAAGCTACAAATCTGTTCGAATTATCATTAGAGATAGTTCAAAATAAAATTATATTATACCAGCAATATGAAAAGGGAGAAGTATCTGATCTAGATTATAATAATAGAATTTCTGAAATTGATAGTAAACAAGAAAAAGTTAATAATCAGTTTAGTGAATTGATGAATAAACTTAAATCTGAAATTAAAGAAATTGACAGGAAAAATGCTTGGATAGAAAGATTTATAAAATATAATTATCATACCCCTCCCAATAGGCATGAATTATCTCGGTTGATTAAGCAAATAACAATAGATGATAATAAGAATATTATTATTACTATGAATACAGATGGAAAAGAAGCTTTTCCTGAGGAATGGTTAAAGGAGGCTATTAACAATGGCAAGAAAAAGTAGAAAAAATATGATCACCACTACACCTAATGAGAAAGAAGGTTATTATGAGCAGATAAACATAAAAAATAGAATTCCAACAGCTATTTATGTACGATTGTCAAACGAAAATAATGGACAAAAAGATGATGATTCAATAAAAAGCCAGTTTAATCTTGTAAAAGAATATATTAATGAACATCCGGAATATGAAATTATTGATACATATATTGATAATGGATATACCGGTACAAACTTTGATAGACCGGAATTTGAAAGGATGATGGCTGATGTTAACCATGGTCGTATTAATTGTATTGTAGTTAAGGATTTATCTAGGTTTGGTAGAAATTATGTTGAAACAGGTTTTTATATTGAGAACATATTTCCTAAACTTGGTGTGAAACTTATATCTGTTAATGATAATTTTGATAGTTCTAAAGAAGTTGATAGACAAAGTGTAACAATTCCATTAAAAAATATGATTAATGAGATGTATGCAAGAGATATGTCTAGAAAAATAAGTATAGCTCATAAGATGCGAATGATGAAAAGGGATGGAAAGGTAATTGGTTCAACTCCATATGGATATATTAAGAATGATGAAGGGAACTTCTTGTTGGTTGATGATGTAAAGTCTAAATACGTAAAAGTGATATTTCAATGGGCCTTAATGGGAGAGAGTTTAGAAGAAATCACTAGAAGATTAAATCTTATTGATGCTCCTTCTCCCGGTAGATCTAAAAATGCTAAAAATAATAAGTCTTGGAATAGTGAAAGTGTTGGTGCTATATTACAAAATCCCATTTATACCGGTGATAAATGTTATGGAAGAGTAAGAAATTCAAAACTAAATAATAGTAAAGATATTCAAGTTCCTAAAGAAGAATGGGCTATTCATAAGAATACTCATGAACCTCTTGTGACTCGAACGGATTATTGGAATCTTGATCAAAAGAGGGAGAGTAAGAAAAAGTCTATTCGTAAGGTTAGAGATAGTAATAAGAAGCTGAGAGAACAGAATAAAGCTGATTTTGCAGGTTTAGTATATTGTTTGGATTGCAAAAAAAAGTTGAAGTCTGAAAGAAAAATATATAATGCAGGAGAAAAATATGCACATATAAATTATATTTGTCGAACTGATAAAACAAAAAGAACCTCCTGCAATAATATTGTCTCAAATGATTTTATAAAAGTTTTGGTTATGGAACAATTAAAGATGCATTTAAAATTACTGACAAATAAGTATGAAGCAATTAAGTCTTTAAAGGAAATGGATGAAGGCAAAGATATTCAGTTATCAGTAGATATGAAGATTAAATCTTGTTTTTTAAAGCTTTCAGAACAGAAGAAAAAACTGGCTAAACTATATGAAGACTTTAATAACGGAATACTTGATAAATCTGATTATAGCATAATTCGTGAAAAACAAATAGATATTATTCAAAATTTGGAGGAAAAGTATAAAAATCTTAATGCTCAAAAAGATAACTATATTAGAATAATAGATAATTTTATATCTATCATTGATGGAATCCAAGAAAATCCGGCAGATGATGGTTTTGATGAAAATCTTGTTAGAGAGTTTGTGGAAAAGATTTACGTTGGTAAAGGTAACAGAGTAGAAATTGTTTTTAAATATAAAGATATCATAGATTTGATAACAGAAGCTTTGGAGAGTGATGCAAATTGAGTATAGGAATATATTTAAGATTATCTCTTGCAGATGGAGATATTTGTTCTGGCAATAAAAAAGAAAGTAATAGTATAGAGAATCAAAGAGTATTTCTTCATGAATATATAAAAGAAAAAAGTGATTTATCTGATGATATAGTCGAATATATTGATGATGGATATACAGGTTCTAATTTCAACCGACCAGCTTTCAAGCAAATGATTACAGATACAAAAAATGGAACTATTAATACTATTATTGTAAAAGATTTATCAAGACTGGGTCGTGATTATATTGAGATGGGAGATTACATAGATCAGATATTTCCACGTCTTGGTATAAGATTGATAGCAGTTAACTCGAATTATGATAGTATTAATAGTTCCATTTTTTGTATCTGTAATCATTTTCTTGAAAGCTGATCGTTTGAAATTAGAACCGGTATATCCAC
>JAILOA010000098.1 GCA_024691065.1 Lachnospiraceae bacterium
TAATGTGGTGTAAAGCCGCAACCAAGTGCTGTATTAACTACTAAAACAACTTTTCCTTCAAAATCCTTCATTGCTACCTCGCTGCCGTCAGGTGCAGTAACCTTTAAATCATAAAATCCCATGGTGAAATCCTCCTTAAAAATAAATTAAATTTTCCTTTTCTAAAATCAAATCCCTGTTTTAAACCTTCTTGTTTCTAAAAGCTAACCTTTGTTTTAAACCTTCTTGTTTCTAAAAAACCAATCTTACGATTGTTTTGTTAATCTTATGTCTTTTATTTCTTGCCTCTTCATTAAATTAAAAATAATAGATTGTAGTTTGTTTTAAATTTTGTTAAATTAGATTGTGTACAATTTAATTATATACAATCTAATTTAAAAGTCAAGCTATTTTTTTATTTTTTTTACAAATTATTTTTTCATTTATATAAATCCCCATAAATAATAACTATTCTTTATATAATTTCGATATATTTAGTTTTTCGACTTGCGATTTTCATAAATATATTATACAATTGTGTTATTGTAAAATCGAAAAAATTAATTCATTGGAGGTTAATATGGCAAAAACTTTACAAGACATTCAGAAACTTATTAAAGATGAGGGAATTCTTATGGTGGATTTTAAACTCACCGATATTGACGGACGTTGGAGACATCTGAGTATTCCTGCCCAAAACTTAAATGAAAGCATTATGGAACATGGTATCGGATTCGATGGAAGTAATTACGGCTATGCACCGGTTGAAAACAGTGATATGGTATTCATCCCTGTCCTCGACTCTGCGGTAATCGATCCTTACACCGAAATCCCTACTCTTTCGATGATAGGTGACGTTAAGGTGATTGACCTGCCAAATAACAGGCCGTTTGACCAGTATCCACGTAATGTTGCCATCAGGGCGCTTGATTATATGAAGGAGCTTGGCGTGGCAGATCAGATGATTATCGGACCTGAATACGAATTTTATATTTTTGATCAGGTTAAATACAATACAAGCTACAACAATATGTTCACTGAAATCAAGACATCCCAGGCAAGCTTTCAGGCGGGCGATGATGACAATAACAACGGTTATCAGGTGCGTCCGGGTGCCGGTTATCATAACAGTTTACCTACCGACATCAGAAATGATTTGCGCAGTCAAATGTGCCTTTCTATGGAAGATTTTGGCATAAAGGTTAAATATCATCATCCTGAGGTTGGCGGAAGCGGCCAGATGGAAATCGAGGTCGAGCTCGGCGATATGCTTAAACTTGCCGATGATACCATGTCTGCAAAATATGTTATAAAGAACGAAGCTGTAGCTTATGGAGCAACCGCTACATTTATGCCTAAGCCTCTTGCTTCAGAGGCCGGAAACGGAATGCATGTTCATATGCTTCTCTTCAAGGACGGAAAACCGGTATTCTACGGCGAAGACGGTTATGCCCAGTTAAATGAAACGGCCCATTATTTTATGGGCGGACTTCTTGAACACGCCCGCTCAATATGCGCTATTACAAATCCTTCCACCAACTCTTATAAACGACTTGTTCCGGGCTTTGAAGCTCCGGTTACAATCGGTTATGCCATGAGTAACAGAAGTGCGGTTATCCGTATCCCGGCTTACGCTAAGACTCCGGAAACAAAGCGTTTCGAGCTTCGTAATCCGGATGCAACCTGTAATCCGTATTATGCTTATGCTGCTATTCTTATGGCAGGTCTCGACGGTATCAAGAAGAAAATCGATCCGCATGAGAGAGGTTGGGGACCATACGACTTTAACCTTTATACACTTTCGGAAGAAGAAAAAGCTAAGCTTACAGGCTTACCAACTTCATTGGATGAAGCCGTTGCAGAGCTCGAAAAGGATCATGATTATCTAACGGCAGGCGGTGTATTCCCTGAGAGACTTATAGAGCAGATTATTGCCCGCTGCAAAAAGGCATCAGCTGCTATTTCTAAGTTACCGCATCCGGCAGAATTTGAAATGTATTATGATATTTAATTTTCTGAACTTTCAATATACACATTAATTTTTAAAGAATTTATTATAAAAAAAGAGAAACATTCGAAAGCTTTTGGCTTTAAAAATGTTTCTCTTTTTATTTTTCCGTTTTTTTACAAGAATCATTCGAAAACTTTAGGTTTTAAAAATGTTTCTTTTTAATTCATAATAAACATCCGAAAGCTTTTGGCTTTAAAAATGTCTTAAAAATCCCACCCTTTTTACGATCTAACGTATCACTTTCTCTCCCAAGAAAATCCCACCCTTTTAATAGCTCCCACACTATTAAAATGTTATTACTTTTTATTCACCCTATTAACAGCTCCCACGCTAATAATAAGTATTTACTTTCTTTTCCACCCCTATAAATAGCTCCCACACTATTATAAAGATAATTACTTTTTATTCACCCTATTAACAGCTCCCACACTATTAATAAGTATTTACTTTCTTTTCCACCCTATTACAATTTGATATTACTGTTTATTTCATAATATTTCTTTATACTAAATTTATCCTATAAATTAATCTGTGAAAAACTGTGTCCAATAATGACCATATCCTTTATTCTTATGAACATATCCAACACCGATCTTGTTATATTTATCTGATAAAATATTTGCCTTGTGTCCCTTTGAATGCATCCAAGCCTTCATAACATCTTCTGCTGTCTCTTGTCCGCAAGCTATATTTTCACCGCAAGCCATATATTCAATATCGTATTTATCAAGAACAGTAAAACAATCTTTTCCGTTTGGACGTGTATGTGAGAATACTTTTGAAGTTTCTTTAGCACGTTTGAAAGCAGCTAAACATAAATCCTTGGATAATTTGAGTTTGCTTTTACCTCTTTTTGCACGTTCCTTATTTACAATTTTTACTACTTTTTTAGCCTGCTTATAACTCTCTTTAAATTTTTTATCATTCATACATGTATTTGCATTGCTAACATATTTTGACTTATTGTTACTTTCCGAATTATTGTTATTATTGTTATTATTGTTATTAGTATTATAAGTATAATTGTATTTGTTATTTGTATTTTTCCCTTCGGAATCTTCGTCTTCATCCTCATCTTCATCATCGTAATAATCATCATAGTCGTCATCGTAGTCATCTTCATCTTCGTCATAATCATCACTGTAATTATCTGCGAAATAGTTAACTACATCATTTACACTCAGAGCTGATACCGGCTGAGGAGTTACATTTCCTAAAAACATTCCTGCTGAAAAACATAATGATGAAAGTGCAAGTTTTATTGTTAAAAGTTTAGAATTAAAATTATTTTTTTTCATTTTTCTCACCTCTCGAATTTTTTATTATTATTTTTTGTTGCTCTCTGCAACTTGTTTACATCTACGATTATAACAGCTATTTTTATACATATTCATTTTTGTAATTTTTAACATTTATTTTGTAATTTTTACCAAAGAATGTTTTTTTATGTGTATATAAAATGTATTAATCCAGGGCAAAAAAATAAAGAAACATGCCGAAAAATAAGTATACCAACCACCAATCGTCAGGTTTTATCCTAACTATTGGGGTTGGTATATATTTCGTATGTTTCTCTTTTTTGACTGTTTTTAAAACTCTTTTATGATGCCGTGAACATTTTACCACCCATAATAACTATAATCACCTATAAAAATTTGCGTCCAGTAATGCCCATATCCTTTTTTGGACTTGACAGGACCTTTTTAGCTTTTTTAAAGCTTTTCTTAAATCCCTTAGGTTTCTTATATCCACTGATATCATTGTAGTCTTCATTACTGCTTGATGAATTATAACTGCCCGGACCGGCTGTACTTATTACGTAATACGGATACTTGGTTACTGATGCACCGGTAGGAGTTCCGGTATAAATGTACCAAACTGTTTGAGGATTGTTTGATATATTTCCCGAATAATAGGCAGGTGTTATGGTTTCCATAACGCCACTTGTGACAGGCTATAACCCTTGAAAATATAATAAACAACGGACTATGCCAATTTGACTTATGTCATAAGCTATAGTCCGTTGTCATATATTATATATCTTTATTAGAATACTTAAGTCTTGCCATTGCACGCGCGAGACTTGCTGTAGAAATATGATATTCGCGAATACTTTGCTTGGCTGAAAGCTGTTCTCTCGCTCTTTCCATAGCAGCCTCGGCTCTAAAC
Organism: Lachnospiraceae bacterium; assembly: GCA_024691065.1. Taxonomy (GTDB): domain Bacteria; phylum Bacillota; class Clostridia; order Lachnospirales; family Lachnospiraceae; genus JAEEJA01. The sequence continues at coordinate 4,160 of JAILOA010000098.1, forward strand.
CTGTCAATCTCCTCAGGCTTCTCGCAGGAATAAACGATTATATTTACACGATTATCATGTACATCTATGAAACCATCGGAAACTATGGCTTTCATCCAGCTACCGTCAGGAAGTTTTACCTTCATTTCACCTATTTCGATGGTTGAAATCATCTCGGCATGATTTGCCATGACAGCCCATTCGCCGTCAGTAGTAGGAAATATAACTTCTATCGCATCTCCCTCATAAAACAGCTTATTACATGCCAATATTCTCAATTTAAATGTCTTAGCCTCTGCCATGCAATCATCCTCCAAATGTATTAAAAACCTTATAAAACAAAGTCTCAGGCCTTTTTCAAATTATTTCAAGCCCTTTTCCGTGCATTATAAAACAAAGTCTCAAGCCTTTATAAGCCTATTTACAAATCTTTTCAAACCTTTTTACATACCTTATAAAACAAAGTCTCAAGCCTTTTTGTAAATTATTTCAAGTCATTTGCCACGATTCACAAATCATCTGCAATCAACATTTCATCCCTTACATCGTTCCTTCTTCAAGCGCTTTTGCTTTCGCAACTACATCCTCAATAGTTCCTACATTGAAAAATGCTGCTTCCGGATATTCATCCATCTCACCGTTAATAATAGCCCGGAAGCCCTTAATTGTCTCAGCTATCGGTACAAACTCGCCCTTAACGCCCGTAAAGTTCTCAGCTACATGGAAAGGCTGGGATAAGAAACGCTGAATCTTTCTCGCACGATAAACAGTAAGCTTATCAATATCGGAAAGCTCCTCCATACCGAGAATTGCAATAATATCCTGCAATTCCTTATATTTCTGCAATATTTCCTGAACCGCTCTCGCAGTCTGATAATGTTCCTCGCCAACTACATCCGGCTCCAGAATTCTGGATGAAGATTCAAGCGGATCAACTGCCGGATAAATACCCTGCTCAACTATCTTTCTTGAAAGAACCGTTGTTGCATCAAGATGCGCAAATGTTGTCGCCGGCGCAGGATCCGTAAAGTCATCCGCAGGAACGTAAACCGCCTGCACACTGGTAACAGAACCTTTTTTTGTAGATGCAATTCTCTCCTGAAGTTCACCGAGGTCATTTGAAAGCGTAGGCTGATAACCAACGGCAGAAGGCATTCTGCCGAGGAGCGCTGACACCTCTGAACCCGCCTGAACAAAACGGAAAATGTTATCTATGAAAAGAAGTACGTCCTGATTCTTAACATCTCTAAAGTACTCAGCCATTGTAAGACCTGTCTCCGCAACCCTCATTCTGGATCCCGGCGGCTCATTCATCTGACCAAATACCAGGGCAGTCTTCTCAATAACACCGGACTCACGCATTTCGGTCCAAAGGTCATTTCCCTCTCTTGAACGCTCTCCGACACCGGTAAATATTGAATATCCACCGCTTTCGGTCGCAATATTGTGTATAAGCTCCTGGATAAGTACCGTCTTACCAACACCTGCACCACCGAAAAGACCGATTTTACCACCTTTTGAATAAGGCGCAAGCAAATCGATAACCTTGATTCCGGTCTCAAGCATTTCCGCAACCGGACTCTGTTCGGCAAAGCTGGGCGGTTCACGGTGAATACACCATTTCTCACCACCACTGAGGCTCTTCCCGTCATCCAAAGTCTCGCCAAGAACATTAAAAAGCCTTCCAAGTGTCTGCTCACCAACCGGAACCATAATTCCGTTTTCCGTATTGATAACCTCCATACCCTTGTAAAGTCCTTCGGTTGCAGCCAGCATAATGCAACGGACAGTGTTATTTCCGATATGCTGCGCAACCTCCATAACAAGCTTTTTACCGCCCTTAACTACGTAAAGTGCATCTTTAATATTAGGGAGATTCAATCCATCAAATTCTACGTCAACTACAGGTCCCGAAACCTGCACAATTTTTCCCATTTTATTGTCCATTGAATAACTCCTCGTTCTTATTTTTGCTTTCAAATCTTACTTTCCGATTCTAAAGCAAATACTATTATCTTGCTTTCAAATCTTTCTTCCCCGATTCCAAAGCAAATACTATTATCTTGCTTTCAAATCTTACTTCCCGATCCCAAAGCAAATACTATTTCCTGTTTTCTAATTCTTACTCTTAAGTGCTTTCGCACCGCCGATAACCTCGGTAATCTCCTGCGTAATCCCCGCCTGACGTACCTTATTATACTCGAGCGAAAGATCCTTCAATATATTATCCGCATTGTCTGTAGCATTGCTCATCGCCATCATACGCGCATTTTCCTCGCACGCACTCGCCTCGACCAACGCACCGTATATAAATCCGGTCAGGTAGTTATAAACTATCTTTTCAATGAGATCATCCACGGAAGGCCTGATAATCATATCCGAACCACTGAGCAAAACCGTATCATCGGTATCCTCGGAACGAACATTGATATCAATATCCTCTAGCTTCTTCAGATGCCCATGGGCCATCTGAGCCTTCTGCTTACGCTTTATAATCTCATCTCTCGCAAACTTCCTTTGCTTAAGCGGAAGCACCTCTTCAATTTCAACATCGGAACGCATACTGTTTACCATTCGGGTGTAAACCACCCAAACTTCATCAAGTCGTTCCTTTTTATACAATTCAATAATTGTCTCGGAAATGTTTCGCGCCCTGTGAATCGACGGATTCGTAGCGGTATAGGTAAAGTCCCTTGGCAATGGATAATTTCTGGTATAAAAATAATTTCTTCCAACAGCACCCACAACGAAAAGCCTGTACTTTTTAGAATCCTTAATGAGCTTCTCGGCTTCCTTCAAAACATTGTGGTTATAGGCACCGCACATTCCTTTATCGCCGGTAATTACAACGATTCCGCGCCTCTTTACCTTTTCCTTCAAATCCTTTTCACGGTTATCAAAAAACAAATTTACAGCATCCGGAAAACGATAGAGAATACCCGCAATCTCGCCCTGCAAGCCATAGAAATAAGGCTCTGTCTCCTCCAGATTTTTCTTCGCCTTCCTTAGCTTTATGGAAGATATCATGTACATGGCACGGGTAATCTTCATAGTATCCTTGATACTCTTTATTCTATTTGAGATTTCTTTTGCACTAGCCAATATTTTATCCTCCGGTCACTATGACATCAAAAGTTTATTATTAAGTAACTGCCTATGATTAAAATGTATCGTAAGCCTTTACCATATAACTATTTCTTTTATTTCTTTTGTTTCTTTTATGTCTTTTATTTTCTTATATTTCTTATATGTCTTTTATTTCTTCTTTTTCTTCTTCTTTTTCTTTTTATGAGGCTTGTCTTTGTGATGTTCTGCGCCATCACCCGAACCCTCTTCGCCTGCATTTACATTTTCCTCTGAAGAAATATCATCGTCATCCTCAGGAATCACATCCAAATCGTCGGCAATCCTTGAAGTCGGCTTTCCATCGGTCTTCCAGGCTTCCTTATATTTCTTACCGATTTCAATAATCATTTCCTTAAGTTCATCATCAAAATTCTTATCATCCTGAATCTTTGAAACAATCTTAGCATGATATTCATTGAAATAAGCAAGGAAATCAGTCTGAAATTCCTTAATTCTTCCGGCCTCAATATCATTGTAAAGCTTACCTGAAACCGAAGTGATAAGAGAAATAACCTGATCTGTCATAGATAAAGGCGAACCGAGAGGCTGCTTCAATAATTCCATCAATGCACTACCATAAACAAGCATGTTCTTGGTTGCATCATCCAAATCAGATGAAAACTGCGTAAATACCTGCATTTCCTTATACTGAGCAAGGTCAATTCTAAGGCTTCCGGCAGCTTTCTTCATCGCCTTTGTCTGCGCCGCACCGCCGACACGTGAAACCGAGAGACCAACATTTACCGCAGGTCTCTGACCCTCAAAGAAGAGCTCGGACTCAAGATAAATCTGACCGTCGGTAATTGAGATAACATTGGTTGGGATATATGCCGAAACATCACCCGCCTGAGTCTCAATAATAGGAAGCGCCGTAAGAGAACCACCGCCTGCCTTTTCGGTAAGTCGACTCGAACGCTCCAAAAGTCTTGAATGAAGATAGAATACATCTCCCGGATAAGCCTCACGTCCCGGTGAACGCTCAAGAAGGAGCGAAATGGTACGATAGGCCACCGCATGTTTGGACAAATCATCATATACAATAAGAACATCCTTGCCCTTGTACATAAAATACTCTGCCAGGGAGGTTCCTGCATAAGGCGCGATATACTGCAATGGTGCTGAATCCGATGCCGTTGCCTGCACGATAATTGTATAATCCATGGCATCCGCCTTTTTCAGATTATTAACAAGCTTTGCAATAGTTGATGCTTTCTGTCCGATAGCAACATATATACAAATAACATCTTTGCCCTTTTGATTTATGATTGCATCCGTCGCAATCGATGTTTTACCGGTCTGGCGGTCACCTATGATAAGCTCACGCTGTCCACGACCGATAGGAAACATTGAATCTATCGATAATATACCGGTTTCCATAGGAACGGAAACTGATTTTCTGTCTACAATTGAAGGTGCCGGGCACTCAATAGGTCTGAAATTCCTGGGAATT
>JAILOA010000099.1 GCA_024691065.1 Lachnospiraceae bacterium
TGTATCCGTCCACTGCTGAATCTGAGCTTCCCAAATACTTGCATAGAACTGGGTTACCTTTACAACACCGATATTTGAAGCAACCGCTTTCATAACATTCTTCGATGCTTCTGCATATTTTCCTTCCCTGATATCGGTAATTGCCTGCGGAACACTTCCGGCTGCGGCAGTTACATATCCAAACCATGCCTGGTCATCAATATTTTCACAAACGGTCTTCAAAATAATTTCTGAGGATTTTGAAGTGAAAGTAGATTCGTCACCCGAATAACCTGACCTTAAAAGTGCAATAAAATCAGCACTCTTGCCAAGTTGTTTCATAATTTTGTCACGTCTTTCCTTCAATCCATTATCTTCTGTAATACCCATTTCATCGAGAATCAGCCCTGAAAATGAACTGATGGTTTCTCCCGCAAGCGCATTTTGCTGATCGGCTGTATAGCTGTTGATTGCATCAAGCATTGCCTGATTTTTAATCAAATGTGCCTTAGCAATCTTTAATGCCGAATAATCACTAAGATGATCTGTCTGGAATTCCAACGTTCCGCTCTCTAACTTCGTTACGTCAGGTGTAATATAATAACTCTCATTATTAAAATAATACACACCCCTGTAATACGGCAAATCACTTACCGAAGCATTTGAAGTAAGCTTCATCCTTATGGTTATCGCTTCTTCAAGTCGACAGTAATCCTGGTCATTGGCAGTTATGGAAAGAATCTTTCCGTTCGAAACCACCTTAATCTTAGTAGATGTTGTAAATGTACCGGCCGGGATTTCGATTTCATAACCATCCGACTCCAGGGTTCCTACCTTCGTTGTGGTGGTAGGATTTACGGTTACTTCCTTTGTGGTTGTTGAAAACTTAGCAGTCACGGCATCTCCACTGGCTATCTTAATGTTATTCAGTTTCTGTATCTCAGGATTTGTTGTGCTGCTGCTTGATGAATTTCTTATCGTTACATTACATTTTAATTTTTTCTTTTTAGCCTTACAGGTTACTGTGGTTGTACCCGGATTCTTTCCTATAATCACACATTTTCTCTTTTTCTTTCCCTTTGGCTTAAGCTTTAATATCTTTTTATTTTTTACCTTCCACTTGCCCTTGCCCTTAACGCTATACACGCCAAGAGTGAATTTGGACTTGTTATTCATGGTAATTTTGCTTACATTTATATATGCTTTACCCTTGTTCTTCTTGATTTTAACGGTATAAATATAGATATCACTTCCAACATATGCATATATCTTTGTCTTGCCGATTTTCTTTCCGGAAAACATTATGGCATAATTGTTTGAGGAATATTTAAGCACATTCGTATTTTCTACCTTCCACGTAACATCCGAAGATCCGTCACCAATGGTAAACATCCTGACCTGGTTCTTGTACATACTATACGTTCCCTTGTTGTACTGTGTTGCCTTTGCCTGTGTAGAAGAAAACATATATGTAATTCCAAGAATTATAGATAGCACAAATAAAACCCTGATAGGTTTAGTCATCTTTTTCATAGGCATCTTCCTCTCTTTCTTTGTAATAACAGGTATTTCACGGGAATTATACAAAATTACACAGAACAAAACACAAATGAGCGTACGAACTCGAAACTGTCTTAAACAAGACAAATGTACTCGATACAATCCGGAACTGAGCATATGTTCTCGAAACTGTAAAACTAGACAAATGTACTCGATACAATCCTGAACTGTAATTTCCCCGGATTCCCGCTTATTACCTAACAATATTCATTTGTAGTCACACATTTGACTTGGTCAACATATATGACAATTTTAACACAGTATCTTTATAAATGCAATGTATTTAATGTCAAAAAAACCATGAACACTTACCGCAATTACTATGGTTGGTAATAGCCAATGTTCATGGTTTTATATTTGTATCAATGTAACAATTGTAAAAACTCGCTAGCAAGTCTTGGCGGCGGATTCTGTTAAGCATTAGCAGACATATTTCCTATCCGAATCCTTGCGCATCTTTAAGAATTGCTTATTTAAAATTATTCCCTCTAAAATCCACCCTTATCAAAAAACCAGTTTCCGGTTTGATACCTGTAAATGCACGCAAGTACAAAGCACCAGACCATGCACATCAGAGGCACAAATAATGCGAACCTGGTCTTTCGGGTTTTATGATTAAATGTTCTCATTCCTATTAAAGCCCCGAATGCTCCACCGACTGCCGCCAGGGTGAGGAGCGTCTTCTCGGATATCCTTCGCTTTCCCTTTTGGGCCTTATCCTTATCAACGCCGTACATTACAAGGGCAACAATATTTATAATAATAAAATAATATAAAAAAATCTGAATTAATATATCCATTTATTTCTCTCCGTGTTATAATTGTCCATCATCTACTTAATATAAATCAGTAACCTCCGTCAATCCATCATCTTCAACAATAAACCATATTCCACACATATTTCCACCGGCCCTACTTTACAGCTTCCCCGAGTTTCTCACATAACTCCAGATAATCCTTGATAAAGCTGTTTGAATCACTATAAATAAATCCGGTGTCATTATCCTTGGCTGCAAACTCATGT
>JAILOA010000130.1 GCA_024691065.1 Lachnospiraceae bacterium
CCAATGAGCATAGAAGATTGTACTATTTTCATCGAAAAAACTTGCCTCTGTAACTTCTTTTCCACCATTAGGCTCAGTAAACCAGCCGTCAAAAGTATAACCGGTTCTGGTCGGGTCAGTTGTAGGGAACGTTACTTTTTCACCGTATTTTCCTTCATCACCACCGTAATATGAATTCCCGTCACCGTCATCATAATTCAAATCAAAACTTACAACATATTCTCCTTCTTCCCACCATGCATAATATGTTGTGTTAGAAGTATTCTTAAATACAGTATTAGCTGTAACTCTTGTTGCATCGTCTGCATCCTCTGAATCTTTTGCAACTGTAAACCATCCTACAAATGTATATCCCTCTCTTGAAGGTTTTGAAGGAACATTTAATTTTTCACCATAACCCTGATCAGTATATACAACAGTTTCATAGCCGCCACTTTCTGTTACATCATCTTCACTTTCAAATGTACCACCATAAGCATTAAATGTAACCTTATATGTATTAGCAGTCCAATGTGCATAGTAAGTTACTGTCTCAGCTTCATATTTGGCTGAAGTAACTTCTGCGCCACCTGATGGCTCTGTATACCATCCCTTAAATGTATAGCCTGTTCTGGATGGATCATCAGGAAATTTGATGCTCACATAATAATTTCCTGTTACTGTCGTAGGTGTACTGTCCTCATAGTTATAATCAAATGTTGCAGTACACTTATTAGCAGTCCACCGTGCATAACATGTTGTTGGCCTGGTATTAGAATACACAGTAGTATTTGTGACATTGGTAACACCACTTGGATATGTAGTATCTGTATACCAACCTGCAAATGTAAATCCTTCTCTGACAGGTGTACCAGGTAAATCAAGATAATCACCATAAGCCTGTTTCTTAACAGTAGTAGAAGCACCATCTACTGTACCACCGTTAGCATTATAGGTAACATCATAGGTATTAGCTTCCCAATGTGCATAAACAACTACCTTAGTAAGATTAGCGGACGCTTCATAAATCCAATTCCCTTCGGAATCCCAATACAATCCCGTATTATATTTTCCTCCGGAATTATATACCATATTTCCGTCTGTGGCAGCATCAAACCAACCCAAAAATGTGTAGCCGGGCCTTTTAGGTAAATTACCTGCCATAGAACTATACTCTGGTGTCAAACTATTAGTTACAACGTAATAACACCCATCAATCTGATAATTATATACATGGCCAAAATTACCACCTGCCGCCAACGAACCACCATTTGGATTAAATAATAGGTAAGTATTATTAGCTTCGGCGTTTGCCGACGCCTTCTCTACGGTACTTCCACCGCCCGGTGTTTGAATCGGCACTGCTGTTACAATCATTGCCGTCGCTAAAAGCGCGGTCAATACCCTTTTCATAAGGGGGGTCATTTTAAATCGTCCTTCTTTCAAATTACATACCTCCTTTTTAGGTGTATAAAATGTAATAAACTAGTAACAATTGTGGAAATATAAATGAAAAAAAGAATTTAAATGAATAAATAGAAAGTTGATAAGATATAACAATAAAATGAAATATTCAATAATATAATACCAATCCAACACAAAATAAATTATACACGATCCGATCCGATTCATCTACCAACCAAAAAACATTTCTATTCTTTTTCATTCATATTTTCACAGCAAGCATAAAAATGTCAGATATTCCTCTTCCTAAAAATATCCGAAGCATATGCTTTTGTGTCATTAAATGCCACTCTGCGTGACATAGCGGTTCAGATTAAATCAAATCGCAAGCATGTAAATAAAGAACACCAAGAAGGCATCAATCATCCTTACATACAATATCCGTGTTATAAAAAGATAAACACTGAAAATCATCCTGTAATTACAATTGCTGTCTTAAATCCGAAGTATTAGAAAAATGTCAAAAAAACTGTCGCTAATATTCGTTTGGTTAAAAATAGATACAAAAAGAAAGCGATGATAAAAAATATTCCGGCAAAACTTCATTTCTTTTCGCATCTTAGTTATTATTACATACCTGTTATTAAATTTACATCTTAACCATTCGAAAAATGATAGTTAAATGATAACACCATTTTTTTAATTTGTAAACAATTTTTATAGACAGAATTCTTTATTTCAAAAACAGCAAACCACAGAAAGAAACCCCGCATCGTAAAGACTGCGGGGTTTCCATCAAAAAGGTATGTAATATAACAAATTGTTACTTGTAAGTATGTCTTACTCTTTCCTTATATTCTCAAAGCAACCTGTAAAGCAGACATTATTTAATCCGCTTTGCCTTTTGCTTATGAACGCGAGGACACTTTGTGCCCTGCGTTCAAACATCAACATATTGTTATATATTTAACTATGTTATTATTGTAACTATTCTAACCTTCATTACTGAACTGTTACCTGGATTTCCTTATACATGCCGTTCTGAGCATATACATATACTGTACAGGTTCCTGCTGCAACTCCGGTTATTGTTCCGTCTTCTGCTACTGTTGCTACCTTAGTATCAGAAGATTCGTATGAAAGAAGTCTCTTAATATCAAGCTTACGCTTCTTATTTACCTTAACCATCTTAGCTTTAATCTTAACTGAATTACCGGCTGCTACAGTTGTTGAAGTTGCCTTCTTAACTGTTCCGACCTTCTTAACAACTACTTTCTTAATCTTGGTCTTCTTGCCGCCCTTGGTCTTATCATAGATTGTCTTTGAAATTGCTACTGTAACCTTCTTACCGTTC
>JAILOA010000134.1 GCA_024691065.1 Lachnospiraceae bacterium
TACCGTTCTTTTACGTTCCTTCCCGTTATGTCCTCAATAGCCTTTGCATAAAGCTTTAGCTGAATATCATATCTCTCTTTCAATGTATCAATCAAATTCTCTTTATTATTCTTATTATTTAGTCTATCGGTTTTATAATCTACAAGTATGAATTCATTATCTTCGTCCATAAAAAATAAATCTATCACACCTTGCACAATAACATTTTGATTTTCCTCAACATTAAAGACATCCGATACATTATAATCTTTGATAAACGGTTGTTCCACCCACAAAGTTCCATTGGTAGCCGCATTACGAATTTTATTAATTAATTCACTGTCAGAATCCACAAAAGCCGAAATTTTATCGGCATCAATTATTTCATTTACATTTTCAGGTAAAATCTTTGCCCTCTCAAGTTTATCGATAAAATCATTTAAATGTTTCGAATCCCGGTAGGAATCAATATCTTTAAAATCCAACATAGACATAAGTTTATGATATATGGTACCTCTCAGGGCTCCCTTAACCCCCGGAACCTCTGTTTTTAAATCCTCTTCATACTTATCCTGTACTACAAATAATTCTCTGTCAACGAGATTTTCTTCTTTTCTTTCCTCCTCTGTTTTTAAACTTTTTAATTGAGAAACACCTATCTTTGAAGGGAGATTAAATTTGTCCGTATACGGATATATAAATTCCTTTTCCTTTTTTATTAAATCACGAATTAATCTGTAGTAATCCTCATTAACATTTTCTTTCTTCTCCAATATCTCATCCTTGTTTTTTTCAAAAAGCTTTACAGCCTCTCTAATAACCTCCTCTTTATTTATAATACGGACATCTGTATCATATTCCTCATAATCCTGTGAATAAAATACAGAGAGATTATTTCCAAACAAGTCATTGATATCCTCTTTAGATTTTCCGCTTTCCGGCATCTCCGCGCTTTCAGACGCCTCTTTGCTTTCCGGTGCCTCCACGCTTTCCGGTGCCTCCCCGGCAGATACACTGTTGCTAACGGTCTCTCCGGTTGTTACTTCTCCGGTTGTTGTCTCTCCTTCGTTGTTTAATATTTCCAGCTCTTCATCCATAATTTTGCCATATTCATATATAGCATCATTTAGATTTTTTGAATCTGCCAAAGCACTTAATACCCAATAAGAATAGTTATCTTTTCGATCCATAATACTGTAATTTGTACTTCTGTTAATGAAAATGTCATTTAAATAACTATTTAAATCCTTTGAATAGAGCTCTTTACCGGTAAACTTGAATGTCGAAACCATTATAAGCTTTTCCCTTGCTCTGGTTAATGCAACATATAATATCCTTTGCTCCTCTTCACGGGTGGCATTTTTCATATAATCCACCACAAAACCTTTATACCCATTTTGAACCATATATCGAACATTATAATTAATATCGTTTATTGCAAGTCCATAATCACTGTCGACTATTACCTTGCCGGTTGCATCCTTCAAATTAAATTTATTTGACATTCCGGCCAAAAATACAACCGGAAACTCAAGACCTTTACTCTTATGAATAGTCATAATTCTGACTGCATTTGTAAGATCCGCGCGGCTTCCCGTCTCGCCTCTGTCCATTTCTTTTTTACTGAGCGAATCCAGATAGAAAGTAAAATCAGACACACTTCTTTTTCCCTTATTTACAAATGCATCCGCTATTTTTATAAGACTTTCGATATTTGCCCTCTTTCTTTCTCCGTCTTCCTGGGCACTTACAAGGTTAATGTAACCGCTGTCATAACAAAGTTCATACAATATTTCATAAGAATTTTTATAAACCGAAGCCTGCCTGAAACCTTCAAGCTCATCCAAAAATTTTACAATCTTAGGATTTTCACACATCTCCAATTTATCATAAAAATATGATGAACTCTTCCGTGCAAGCTTTATCTCGGCCAATTCCTTCTCATCAAGTCCTACAAATGATGACCTGAGAACACTGACCAAAGGAATATCCTGCAATGGATTATCAATTATTCTTAGATAGTTTACGACTGTCATTATTTCGACAGTATCATAAAACCCTGATTTAACATCAACTTTTACACTTATCCCGGCCTTTGAAAAAACTTTTTTATAGACATCTCCGACCTTTCCGGCACTTCTGTGCAAAATTACAATGTCACCAAATGTAACCGGTCTTCTCTGACTCTTATCCGAGGCATCCTTCCCGCTGACCATAAGCTTATCTACATTAATTAAATCATTAATTCTTTTAGCTATTTGTGCGGCCTCAACCTCTACTTCCGAAAATGGATTTTCCTCCGATGGCAATTTATTATCATATTTATCAATTCGTTTTCTTAAATTACCGGTATCAATTAAAATAAGCTCGGAATTATATTGTTTATCATCTGTAAATGTATCTTTTGGGCTCTCCTCGCTTGTATCTTCCGGCTCCGGCTCTAAAACAGGGCTCTCCTCGCTTGTATCTTCCGCCTCCAAGCCGGTACCCACCGGGCTTTTATCTCCTTTATCATATCCCAAACCGGCGCCCTCTAATCCGGCTTTGTCTCCGGTTATATTGCCTGCTTCATTTACTTTACCGTATATTCCGCCATACTTTAGACTCGCCTTATCATCATAATCTATACCACCGAATTCACGAGTCATAAGCCTTTTAAATATCTTATTTACAGTCTCTAATACCGATGTTCTGCTTCTGTAATTTCTGTCAAGAACGAGAAGTATTTCATGACCTTCTCTTTCGGCTTCATTATCCGAAAAATTATCCGAAGGCATAAATGTATTGTACTTTTTCAAAAACAAATCAGGACGTGCATATCTGAAGCTATATATACTTTGCTTTATATCGCCAACCATAAACATATACGGCTCGCTTTTTTTGCCGGTATCCCCTACATCTACGCCTGCAATCGAAGAAAGAATAGCCTCCTGAACAAGGTTACTGTCCTGGTATTCATCAATCATAATCTGCTTATAAAAAGCTCTGAGCTCACAGGCAACCTTAGAAGGTACGAGATTACCGTCTTCATCTTTATCGGTAAGTATTGCAAGCGCAAAATGCTCCATGTCATTAAAATCAACAACATTCATTTCTTTCTTTGCATTTGCATAGACCTCCCTAAGTCTTATAACTATATCGATAAGTTCGTGTACATAAGGATACATTTTATTTAAAGAAAACTGTATACACTCAACGGGAGTTTCATCTTCATTATGTATACCTTCCAATGCCCTAAGCTTCTTTATGTCATTTACATTATAATAATTATTGTAAATTTCCATAATATTACCCTTGGCACCTGCATATATACCTCTCATTTCTGCGGTAAGCTCTTTAATCTTTTTGTCATTGTCGGATATATTTTTAGCACCTGTATAAGAAGCAAATTTCACCTCTGATAAACGATTGGAATAGGTTGAAAAATCAGGCTTTTCATCTTTTCCAAAATGATTCAAATCCTCTAATATTTCTAAATCCTTCTCTATCTTTTCCCTGTATTTTGCCAATGCATCGTTAAATTCTAATTTTTTATAAATTTTTTCGGCAATCATTCTGTCTTTTTCGATAGTATTATATGTCTTTTCGAGAAGCATCTTTACCCACGGAAAGTCTTCAAATTTCATTCCCGGAGTGTAACTATATTCCAATTGTCTAAGCCATTTATCAGGATTAGGCTGTGTACATGACTTGTTAAATATATCCAAAACAACACTTCTTAAACCCTCATCGTTTTTCCAACCTGAAAGCATATTCACGAGAGATGTAAATGTATCGTCTTCTTCAGTTTCATTCTCTTTATTTTCTGATTCTTCCTGCTCTGATTCCATAGTATTTTCAGAGGTTTCGCTCTTTTCGGCGTCTTCTCCGTTTTCAAAAATTGCTCTCTTTTCGGCATTCCCCCTATTTTTAAGCCTCTCCTCTATTATTTGAGTGGATTTTTCATAACGCTCTGCCAAAACCTCTTCCAAACAGTCATTTAACAGAATCTTATTATCATCCTCTTCAATAACCGTAAAATCCGGATCAAGACCATCATAAGCATAAAAATAATTCTTTATTATATATTGACAAAAGCTGTCAATTGTACATACAAGAGCTGTATTTACAAGTGAAAGCTGTTTCTCAAGATGAGCTATCACCTCATCATCCTCGCTCTCATCAATCTTATCATAAATTGCATTTGATAATCTTTCCTTCATTTCGCTGGCTGCCGCCTTTGTAAATGTAACGACAATAAGCCTGTTTATGTCTACTCTGTCATCTATAACCATTCTTATTATTCTTTCCACAAGTGCAGCGGTTTTACCTGAACCCGCCGCTGCGGAAACCAATATAAAAGAATTTCTCCAATTTATTACCTTCTCCTGACCCTCATTCCAATTTGCCATAATAAACCTCATATATTCCGTGATATAAAACACTTTGCTATGTATTGTATGAACTGCACTTTAATATAATTTTATCTGAAGCTACAGATATCGTGAACTACTTGTTAATTTAATTTTACCTGAAGCTATAGGTATCCAAAAAACAGCCCAATTTCCAACTTATTTATTTTTCCTCTTCAGCCTTGATTTTCTCGATAATTTCGGTATTTGTCCGATTCTTTATTTCTTTATACCTGCCTTCATTTTTATCGAAATAACATACCGAAGAAAATACACAATATGAACATGCCTGGGATTCAACATTATTATTCGAATTTCTTTTTCTGTAAGGACAAATTGATATATTACCGTCATCCCTGTCATTTTTTAATTCATTAATCTTATTTAATGTGAATTTAAGTATTGAATCCATATCCTTTTGTTCTATCGCATGCTCATAGGTAGCTCTCTTTGGAACTCCGTTTTTATCGGTATTAAATTGAATAACATCGGATGTAACATTATTAAAAAAGCTCTTTTGTATAGTTCCGTCATCTTTATTAAGTATTTGAACTACCGTGGAATCCAAATTCATTACACTGTCTACGGAACCGTCATAAATTCCATCCGGCCTGAAATCCGCTGTAGTATTGTTATCTTCTATCTTGTCCTGAAGATTTACGTAAAATACCCCTGCAGGGATAACTATTTTATTCTTCTCTGCCCTTTTTAATTCATTTTTAGCGCCTTCCAAATAAACATACATCTGGAGCTGTATCCCGTAATATAAATCCGAAAGCTTAGCTTTATGCGCACCGGTCTTATAATCATTTACCCTGACATAGGTACAAGGTATGGTCTTCTTACCTTCAGGCGTTGTAATTATGCCTTCTCCCTCGGCAATATCCACCTTATCTATGAAACCGCTGATTTTCATAGGCTCGGAAAGAGAATATTTTAATTCACTTTCATAAGTCCTATAATGACCCTTTTTCATTTGAATTACCAATTGCCTTGCATTTACCAAAAATGCTTCTCTGAATCTTTCAACCATATGAATATTTTTCTTATCTCTGAATATGCCGATTTCTTCATATATCTTTATCGAGCTGTCAAAACTCTTATTAGCCTTATCATAGAAATCATCCATATTATCAAAATAATCGGCAAAATCGGTATCGGAATTCTTCATTAACTTTACCAAACCGTCCATGGCATCATGCATAATATTACCGATCATTATGAAATTCACCTCATGCAGCTTCCTTTCGGTTAACCCAAGACCGTATCTGAGAAAGTACATATACGGACATGAGGCAAATTTTTCAAGCTGGGAAATGCTTACATTTTTAGGAATAATATTACCTTCTTCATCGGTTACCGAATACAGATTTTTGATCAAATCCCTATCCAACCTTTCGATGCTTTTTGAAAATAACATCGATTCACCGAAATATTCTATATCCTCTCCGCTTTGACATTCCTTTACGGCATCAAATGTATAGCCGTTAGAATAATCGTTACCCTCTCTTATATTTCTAAGGCCTGAAATCAACATGGAAAGCCCATAATCCGCTCCTATTATTTCAACTATATCATCTATATCCTTTGGTTCCTGCTTTCTGAATTCATTCCTGTTCTCAACTAAAATATTCGGAAAAATATTCTTAATACGCTTAATTACATAAGCCGGTTTATCTTCCTTTGTCTCATCCTCACCGATATATTTACAAAAAGAAAATGTAAGCTTCTCCCGAGCCTTTGTCAAATTCAAAAACATCTTAAATTCATTTTCCTTGATTTTTTGAAGCGCATTCGGAGCCAGACAAATATTTGTATTATCCTTTAGCGGAAGTTCGGTAAGATATCCCCTTTCCTCATCGGTTATAAAACCGGAACCATGAACATTTCCCGGAATACATGAATCATTCATACCTACTACAAATAAATATTTCACATCACCTATCTGACTCTTTGCAATATCACCTATGATAACTCCGTCTTTTTTAGGGATAGTACCAATCGACACCGCATCCGTTCCGGCTTCCAATATATTTATAAATTCCTTAAATGTTACCACTTCTCTTCCAAGGATATTTTTCATAACCCTCAATACATTCATAATATATTCAAATACCTGGGTGTATTCTCTATATCTCTTTTCATTTCCCGATTTGTTAAATGTATCGGCCAGGTTCAGTATCTTCTTTTCCAGCCCCATACTAACCAAAAATCCCGCCAGAATGTCCGAAAAATCAGCAATTGTAAGGTTTTTACC
The DNA here is from genome assembly GCA_024691065.1 of Lachnospiraceae bacterium. GTDB lineage: Bacteria > Bacillota > Clostridia > Lachnospirales > Lachnospiraceae > JAEEJA01. The sequence goes on from JAILOA010000134.1 coordinate 6,628, forward strand.
CTTAACCTGATTATAGAAAGATGAAATATAATGCAGGAAAGTTTTTCTGATTGTATTTAAAGGTATTTCATATTGAGACTTTGTCGCCTTTTTATCCGATAATTTATTGGTAACCATATCAAATAAAATCTTATCGCAGTCCCACTCCTTCTCCCACATGCTCTTTCCTCTGATATCTGTAGCCAAAAGGAAGTTATCCAGAATATCCTTTGATTTGTGGTTAACGCCGTCTAAATCATCCAGGAAACCTGATTTTATTATCGTCATCACACTATTGTAATCAAAATCCAGCTCCACACAATAAAGCAATTCCACCACAAATTTAAATGCCGGATTATCGCTTATGTCTGTTCTGCTATCTATATAAGCAGGAATATTCCCCCTGTTAAATCCGGCCTCGGCAATTCTTTTATAATCCTCAAGACTCCCTGTAAGCACCGCAAAATCATTATAGTGATTTTGCGGATCAAGCATCAAATATTTGATCTTATTTACAACATAATCTATCTCATCCATAAATGTATTAAATTCATTTATGAAAATATTTTCTGTTTTCTTATCATATTTTAATTTCTTTTTTCTGAAAATATTTTCATTAAAAAACAGTAAATCATCCTTAATATCATAGTCGGATATACTTGAAATATTCGACTTTTTAAGATTTATCTGCAATATATCTTCACAGTCGGCATCTTGGGCACATTTAATAATTCTTTGAAGAGTATCCCTTGAAGTACTGAAAATATCCTGGATTCTGGAGCTTTTATTAAATTTCCATCCTTCCTGCATAGTAAAAGTAATATAAACATTATCACACCGCTCCAGAAGTCTCGTTATCATCTCAAATTGATGATACATAAAACCGGAAAAACCGTCTATATAAATATCTGCTCCATTGAGTAACTTAGACTCCACACCTTCCATATCCAAAAGCTTATAAACAGTCTCAAGTCCTGTATTCGAAAGCCTCAGATTACTCTTTTGAAGATACTCTTCAAAACTCCTGTATAATATACTTAAATCGCTTAGCCTTGCTATCAATGTACCCTTTGCATTTGCACTGTTCTTACATTCTAAAATCACCTCATCCAACTTATCGGGAGATATTCCATAATTTTTAAGCTCTGTTATAAACTCGGAAATCTCATTAATATATCCTCTGATCATCGCATTGTTTTTAAAATATCCCAGAGATTTAAGATTATCTCTGATAATGTATCTAACAAGCATATTCTTCGACAGATTATCCAAAACCTCCTCCTGATCATGCCCTAATTCTCCCAATAATCTGTAAGAAAGACGCGAGAAACTAAGGACTTCTGTAAACAGAAGTCCCGTATTTGATATGCCATCACTTCCGGCTTCAATAAGTGATTTTTCCGTACTGTGACTGTAGGTTTCCGGAACTATCACAAAAATCCTCTTGAAGCTTTGATCTGCACTCTTCCTCTTATTTTTTATATCTTCGATAATCCATGAACTTTTTCCCGTACCCGGTTCTCCGGTAATAATATGTAATTTTCCCATAATACTCCTTCTTATCCTTTTCTACAGCTGATTTTACTTCCGTTAAAATGCTACAACCTTACTTTAAACAAATTTCCACGTTTTATCTTAAATGATACAACCCTACTTTAAAAACATTTTCACGTTTTTTCTTAAATGATAGGGTCCTGCTTTAAACACATTTTTTACGTTTTTTCTTAAATGATACAACACTACTTTAAACATATTTTCACGTTTTATCTTAAATAATACAGTTCTGATTTAAGCACATTTCTACAATTTATTTTTACTGCCATTAAAATGATGCAGTCTCGCTTTCATACACCATGTCTTATATGTGGTTCTCTTACTGGTAGGCTTCTCGGGCATTTCGTACCTTATGGCCTTCCAAAAATTCTTCTGCAATCTGTCCTCAAATTTTGAACAATAATTCTTACTGAAATCAACGATACGGTTGAATACATCTTCCTCAAAATCACCCTCAAATGCCGCTACCTGAAAGTGCTCATTAATAGGCAGGGTTCTGTAATCAATAATTATGCTAACATGAGTCTCTCCGTTTTTTTTCTCTATTTTATTCCAAAGCAATACAAAATTATCAGGTTTATCCCTGAATATTATCTCATGGTTTTCATTAAGAACCGAAACAGTTTGCTCCGTACATGATAAAAACCTGTCCCTGGTTAGAGGTATAACCTCATCGGAAACTACAACAATAGCTTCACTAAAAATCTCCTCATCAGATACAACCGACTTATTTAATAATGTCCCGTCAGATACAACATTAGCTTTATTTAATAATTTCTCATCAGATACAACATCGGTAGCCTCGCTTAAATTTCCCTTATCATTCATAAGCATTCTCCTATAAATACCAAGAATCGATTAACATATTCCTATTATAGCACATTAAAGTTTATATTGTTACCAAAAATATATCCATTTTGTATTGTGTCCGTTTTTTTGTACTTATATAGTGTCAGTCCACCGAAAAAATTCATATAAATATATCAAAAAAAATCCCCAACGCAAATAAGAATGCACTCTCATTTACGTTGGAGTATTTTGTACTAAGTATTTTGCTATAATGTCTAAGCTTTTGCTCTAAGCTTTTTCCTTAAGCTTTTTACACAATTTTTCTCAGATTAATGTCCTCCTGCACTAGGACCGCCTACATTTTTCACAGTATTTTCAACGGTTACCTGATTCGGTTTTACCTTTCCGGACTTTGCATTTTCAGGCTTTGCCTTTTTAGTTGCCTTATTACTTTTATTTACTTCTTTTTTATCCTTTTTTATTCCTTTTGCTGCCTCTCTGGCAATCTTATCAAGAGTTTCGGAAGCTATGCTTACCTTAACCTTTGGAATCCGGTATCCGTTTATTTCCGCATCAGCCTTTATAGCCTTAAGATACTTAAGTTTCATATCAAGAACATCAGTATTGTCCTTCTTAAGAAGTGACTTATTTTTCTGATTGGTAATTTGATTAAGCTTTTCGGTATTAACCCTGATTAATTCATCAAGCTGATTTCTTACGGCTTCCTCTTCAGTGATTTCAGTCATTCCTGACTCTGAAATTCTCCTGAGAGAATCACATTTATTCTGATACTTGGTAATTAAACTGTTAAGTGACTCGCTCTTGTCTGCAATGAACTTTGTTTTATCATTCAATATCTTAATCTGCTTTGTTCCTGCAGCTAAGGTCCTGTCAACAATTTCAATTAATTTTTCCTGATCCTTTATTCCGGGATCATTATACATATCCAAGTATTCATTATACTCTCTTGATTTATTCTTTAGAGTTGTTATGGTCCTTCCGATTTTCTGGATGCTACTGTTCTTGGTTAGACGCATTCCCTGCTCCAATGCGCTGAGATATTCATTAAAAAGCGGGGTCACATATTTATTTGTTCCTACTTTTTCTCCTATTTCATTAAATGCTTCCCTGCAGGTTAAATTAATATCATTTACAACCTTCTCAATATCGCCGCATCCTTCCAATCTTTTATTATCATTATTTAACTGTCTCTCAATATACCCTTCCCTCTTTAAGTTGTTATTCAGCTTAACATCGACATCCAAGCCTCTTGCCTGATAATTTCTTTCTCTTTCGGCATATGAAAGTACATCATTTACAAGACCTAATCGTGTCGCACTGTCACCCTTAGCAGGAAATGCAGTCTTCTTCATATAAGCCTTACATTCTTTAATAAGAACTTCATTCTGTGCATTTATTTCTTCAGCTGATGCACCCTCAGCGATAAGCTTATCAAGACCCTTAATGGCATTCTGTACATTTCTCAATCTCTTTACATCATACTTTAATATCTTATTCCAAGCCTTATCAGCCTTTTCGCCCATTTCAATTCTTTCAGCCTCTGACTTATAGCTCATAGTTAATTCATTGTCCAAAAACCAGTTATTAACCATTTTCTGAATATTCTTTACTCTGGTATACTGAACACTCTTTTCTTCATGAACAGCATCAATTATTTTATTGAGCTGACTGATACTTGTAAGCCTTACGATATTTTGCTTCTCGTCGCAGATATATACACCATCGTTTAACTCTGCTAAACCACTGCCTCTATAATATTCGCCGCTCTCTGCGTCATAAAATCCATTCTGATGAGAAAGTCCGTCATTTACCACTTCTCTCTGTGAATAATCACTACCCGACAAATCCATACCATGTCCGGTTGTACTGATGATTATCTTCTTAGCACCTCTGACATTTTGAAGCGGGAATATCCAGTCATAATGTTCCTGAAGCATTGAACACATAAGTGTAGTATTTAAATTCTTTACATTTCTTAAATCATTATATGATTTATGAATATTGGTTAAAAATCCCGGAACAGGATCTCTCATAATAAGATTAAACTTTACCTGATCAACATACTGAGCTCTGTCAGGATGATCATTCTTATATTTTTCGAGCCATTTATTGATTTCCTTTACACCATATCCCGAAGAAACAGCACCTCTGCTGTGACCGGTAACATTGATATTTATAGGATGCGGATTCTCTTGATTTACAGCCCATTTATCAAATATACCTTCCAGGTATTTTGAAGCAAATTGCTTTGTATAACCCATTGTATTTTCAATACTGTAATCGCCCAAATTAAATAATCCCTGGAAAGAACCCGGTGTAGGACCGGCTATGGTATATCTTGTTTTGGTAACCTTTTTACCGTTTATATTATAATCATTAACCTTAGCTCGTATATGATCATATTTTTTACCATTTTCTTTTAATACCAAGTTACCATACTGGAGTCTTTTATCATGTTCATTATACTGTATATCGTTTTTACCAAGACTTCTTCCATGATATCCTCTGTATTCCCTACGCGTCTCGCTAAAGCCCGAGCCGGACAAATCGATTTCCAACACGTCTTCATTGTTATAAATGGCTTTATTACCCAAAGCATGATGAATTTTAACTTCCCTGCTTTTATCATCGCCCTTATGAACATCATCTATGCTATCATAGACATCATCACCCAGAACTTCCTTAATAGCACGTCTGTTCGATTTCTTTATATTCCATTCGTTTTGTGATTCATTAGGAACAAATTCTTCAAGTTCTTCATCTGTCATTTCAGACATCTGATAAGTTTCTTTTTCTCTTAAAGATCTTTTTTCATCCTGTGATAATGTCTGATAATCATTGGCAATTGCCATTATCATATTTCTACTTTCAAGCTTAACATGCTTCTTAACCACGACATTTGAATCAAAGCTACCCGTAGATCTATACTGTTCATTTAACTCCTTATCATCAGGATATTCAACGTAGCTGATCTTTTTAGCCTTTGCTTCGACCAATGATTCCAATACATCCATAAACTGATTATCTTTGTTGTTTTTAACCAAGAAATCAATCCATTCATTTATCAGCTGTTTTCTTTCTTCTGCAGTAGTTATTTTTGTTTCCTTCGTCTTTTTGTATAACGCTCCTGCTTTAAGCTTAGTATCTGCATCCATATAAAATACGGTATCGGATATTTTTCCAAGCATATTAATATCGGAAACTACCCATCCATTTTGTAGAGCTGTTTTTACAAAATCACAATGCTCATACTCATTTTCAGCTACCTCTATCGTATCTACATTAAAACAATCAATAGCTTCAATTCTATCGTTTATTATTTCAATGATACCATTTTTCAGACTGGAAACATTTTTATTGTAAAGGGCTTCCTGTTTTCTGTATGCTTCATATACTTCAGTCAGCATATCCAATGTTTTTCTAGTACCTAGTGAAAGCGGCATAACGCACCTCCTGTATGTATGTTATATTTTACCTTATATTTTCA
>JAILOA010000140.1 GCA_024691065.1 Lachnospiraceae bacterium
AACACAATTATAAAATATAAACGAATAAAAATCAACAATCCGAAATAAAGAATAGTTATTAAGACAGAAAATGTATCGAGCACGACAAATAAACCAATCTTACCATTAAACAAAATATGAACCGGCATAATAATAAATAAACCCCTTAAATAGATTTATCTACTTAAGGGGTCTGTTACCGAAACATTATTTCTATCTTCTTCTACGACTACTGCTAAGTCTAAGACTACTGCTAAGTCGTCTGTTACCGAAACATTATTTCTATCTTCTTCTACCTAATAATCTTAATATTCTAAGGAACAAATTCACTATATCCAAATAGATGTCAGCCGCACTCCAAATTGCATTATTCAATGTGTTTGGATATTGGTTGGATTTTGCCCAGTCATAAGCTATATACAAAGAAAATATACCTGCTACAAGGAAATCATAAATAGTTGTATTAAAAGGAGACACAAACATCATTACAATTCCTACAACCAATGTTGCCAACAATGCCACAAAAAGTGCACGTCCCATTCTTAAAAATATCTGAGGATATAACATAGACAGGCAAACCATAATTACAACTACGCATGCCGTTGTTCCTATTGCATTAAAAACAATTGCAGGTGCATAAAACTTAACTATGATAGCAAGCATAAATCCCATCGGCACCGCTATAAGATTATATCCCAGAAAGCTTACTATCGGATTTGAAGTGGATCTCAAAATAAATGTACCTGCCAGAGCGCTTATAAAATATGCAATTACTATTCCAATATATGCATTTTTATCGTGTATTCCCGGAAAATAAAAGCATGTAATTGCATTTATAATCAGTCCATATGCTGTGATTCCGCCGATTGTTAAATTGTACTGCCTTTCCGATACAAAAGGCACATCCTCTCCCACTTTAAACCTCGCTTCTTTATCTAATCCTAACAAATTATCCTTAGCCATATTAAAACCTCCATATAACAATTTACAATAAGTTTCTGCAGGTATTATAAATCATTTTTTCTTATATGTAAATATTTCCGGATTAATTTAAAAATCATTTAAATATCACAGATTACCTTCGCATAATTTATTTCATACCATCATTTATCATGTATGCATATCTTCATCTGAGGTGTTGCATGCCTCAGGATGAACTTCATTTCCTTCTTAGAGACTGCCACACAGCCCCATGTATAAGTATATTTTCCTTTGTAATACCCTTTTCCGTAGCAATGCAGGAAAATAGCCGAGCCTTTCTTATAGACGCATTTAGTATTATATCCTATGTCCAAAGCATAAGTGTAACTTGGGTTATGCTCTATCAGATGCTCTCCGATTACATTTGGATATTTTCTTTTATCTACCATTGTGTTGTATGTTCCCTGCGAACCGGACCAATACAAATTCTTATTAAGCTTAACATAGTCAAAAGCGGTCCCCGGATCCTTCTTTATTCCAAATGCAAATGTAGGCGTGAAGTCCCCTGTAGGCGTTCTCATATCGCCCTCCCTCACCTTGTCGATTCCATTTAAACCGACAAGTGAAGGACAATTAAGTATTTCCACCCACTTGCCATCCTGCTTGTCATACATTACAAGCTGAGCCTTCGAGCTTTTTTTGTGCTTTACAAATATCAGCTGATTTACATTTTCATCGGTCAGATATTTATCAAGCCTCTTCTGCCATTTATTTTCAGCCTTCTTTGAATTTATATTTGTCTTTTGATTTTTAAATGTATTTTGATTAATACAGGCTTCCTTGGAAACCTCGGCAGCCAAAACAGTGCTGTTTCCGGTATTTATAGCTCTTTTAAATGTACCCGCCGTCGAATATCCGGTACGGGCTATGGAACCCCCGTTTCCGACTTCGGTATTATACTTAGCCTGAACCATGTTACCCCCGCTCTCAACCGGAGTCACGCAGGCCATCAAAACATTTATTATTAAAAATAAAGCGAGGCTTCTTATTATTAGTTTTGTCTTATTGTTCATTTTTTTCCTCTGATTATTTCCTTGTAATTTTTTATTCAACATATTAATTCCTTATTATTTCATCTTTTTTGATTTGCTTTTATTTAATATGTATTTATTTTCAAATCCGATTTGTTTTTTTACATACCTATTTTTACATACTTAAAATTCGAGCGCTCATCCTGAATATCTTACATATCCAAAACATATGAGCGCTCTTATTATAACCTTATTTAATTCTAAAATCCATACAAACCTTTATATTTCTTCTGTCCATAGTAATTATTCAGAATTCCGTCATTTAAACTTTAAACTTCTCAATGGAATCATCAAGCTTCTTTGATAAGGTCTTTAGTTCCTTACCGGAGGCTGCTACATTTCGACCTTCGTTACTTACCTTTTCGGATATCTCAAGCATTTGTTCGCAATCAGCCAATACACTCTTGGTATCTTCGTTCTGCTTATTACTGTTTTCAGCCATATTTGCAGCTACCTCTTCGATTCCTCCAAGTGCATTAACCACTCCACCGATAAGGTCCTTTATATCAAACATATTATTCTGAATCTGCAGGAAATTCCTGTTCGTACGAACCACAGCCTCATCTCCGTCGCCGATTTTATTCAAGCTGTCCTTCAAAGCCGAGGTTACATTTTCCATCATAGTCTCAAGAGTCTTTGTTGTAGCAACGATGTTAACCGCAGATTCCGAAGTTTGATCCGCAAGGTTACGTATCTCATCGGCAACGACTGCAAAGCCCTTACCGGCCTCGCCCGCTCTTGCTGCCTCGATAGAAGCATTTAGTGAAAGAAGGTTGGTCTGAGATGCTACGGAATTAATGATATCTACCATTTCCTTGATACCCGAAAGACCATCCTTCATATCCTCAACGGCACTTGTCAGCCTGTCGGAAATTGACGAAATCTCCTTCATCGTATGCATCATATTTATCATTTCTTCACGACCATTGTCGATTTCATCCATCATTTCGCCGATTCTGGTATCAACTTCTTCGGCAGATGTATTGGCATCCAAAATGTCCGAATTAAGCTTGTCCGCACTAAGTGCAAGCGAATTAATCGCAGTCGACATACTCTCCATAGTATCGCTAAGCTTGTGAACCGAATTGTTCTGGTTATCCGCAAGCTCCTCGAGACGATCCGCGGCCGCTTCATTTTTCTCGGCCTTATCATCAACCGCATTAACAGTAATACCGATGTCCTTTACTACATTTGTCAGCTCGTCGGCAAATCCGTTTACCTTGTTTGAAATGATACCGAATTCATCATTGGTCGAAACACCTGTACGTTTGGTAAGGTCCATATCATGCATGCTGTCAATCATATTGGTAATCTTGCCGATAGGTTTAAGAATATTAAAAAGAATCAGATACAAAATGATACATATAAGTGCAGTACCAACCACCGAACACACCGTAATCATTATCAAAAGCGGGTTCGCCTGATTCCTGATATCTTTCCTGCTGACAACCGTTACCAACACAAAATTAGTATCGGTCACCTCAGAGACATACGAATAAAACTCTTTATCTTTATTTATTTTCTCATATTTACCGGACTTTATACATTCGGCAACGTATTTACTCGTATTGTCTGTCAGTCCTTCAACATTCTTTCCGTTTTGTTTCTCATTAACACTGTTTCCGAATACCATACCGGTCTCCCGGTCAACCGCATACACGTAGCCGGTATCGAAAAACTTCGCATTGATAAGGATTTTCTCAACTTCATCAAGCATGACATCCGCACAAACCACACCGCGTATCTTATCATCCTTGCCTTTGACATTAGAAAATGCAGAGATAATGTATTCTTCGCTGTTGGCATCCATATACATTTCCCCAAATTCAACCTCATCGGCTGTGAGTCCTTTTTTGTACCATGGGCGCTCCTTCATAACCCAATCAGGATCATCCGGTTGCCACATCTTATCAATATACTTACCGCTCTCAAGCCCCGCATAAATACCTGCCGGAATCAAGTCGGGATAAGAATCCGCAATACTGAAAATGTAATCTTTGATATCGTCATCTGTTTCGCACGATTTCTCAACGGAAGTCTTTACACTATCGATGATTCCTTTAATCCTGTCGATACTGGCCAGAATCTCATAACCTGTAGCTTCAGAAGTCTCTTTTATCTGCTCCTCAGCTAGATTCACCAATATTATTTCTGTTCTGTATGTAGTTAATGTAGTAATAAGTAAATTCATAAAAAGAACTACGAACATTATTACCAAAATAATCTTTTTTCGTAGTCCAAATATCTTTTTTGATGAACCTTCTTCCAAGTGAACTCCCCCTTAATGAAGCATATATATTCAATGAAATGTAATTTACAACATAACTGTCCCGGAAAATTACATTTATAATCCCCTTTAACTTGCCTATTTATTACGTATTCCCACTTCAATCCCTTATTAAATATTATCAAATTTAGTCCTGTTTGTAAAGAGTAGGTTTTTTTCGAATTAAGCTTTAAATAGCTTTTTTTAATTTTCTAGAGTTTGTAAAGAGTAGATTTTTTCGAATTAAGCTTTAAATTGCTTTTTTTAATTTTCTAAAGTTTGTAAAGAGTAGGTTTTTTTCGAATTAAGCTTTAAATTGCTTTTTTTTAATTTTCTAAAGTTTGCTGCAGATATATATGTCTATCCTGCCAATTTCCCTTAACACAAAACCCCGGCCACATTACGTGTCCGGGGTTTTGCTACATGAAAGGGTGTGCAAATATTTTATCTATGAATTTTTTATTATCTGATAATCATTGCTCTATCTTATCTTCCGCCAGGGCCCTGGTTTCCTGAGCTTGATGATCCTGCTGTTGCGGATACCGAGCTGTTTCCTGCCTTCACTGTGTAAGATGAGCCTTTTGTTAATGAACTGCTTGAGTAAATAACCTGTACTGCGGAATACTCAAGTGTATAGCTTGCAATTGTCTTATTGCTTGAATCTGTGATTGTAAGGGTATTTCCTGCAGAAGCACTGATTGAAGTCTTGATATATGTCTGGCTTCCTGATGGATTACCTTCATCCATTCCCTGTCCTGCAGATACTGCAAGAATAGTACCACCATTAATTTCAAGTGTTCCGTCATAATCAAGTGCTGAGTTACCATTGTTCTGTGTAGAATAAACTACTGTATCTCCGCCATTTATGTAAAGCGCCTTGTTTGAATCCAAACCATCGCCGCCTGCGTAAACATTTATTGTACCGCCGTTTATCTTGAGATAGTAATTTGTACTTGAGCTACTCTGGTTTCCACCGCCAGGGCCCCAGTTTCCGCCCTCTGTGCTCTGTGAATCACTACCACCGGCTGCATTCATACCATCATCGGATGTATTGATTGTAAGAGTACCATCATTTACATCGATATAAGCTGCCTCGAGTCCTTCATAAGCCTCGGTCATATTCATTGTACAATCATTTACTGTGAGGTTATTATCTGCATGTACACCATCATCAGCTGCTGCTATATTGAGTGTACCGCCGTTAATAACGATATCTTCATTACTGTGGAATGCATCGTCAGCGTATTCTGAAGTGGTTGCTTCTCCACCCATGCCTGAAGATCCTGATGTGCCAACCTCTGTCTTTGTTGTATCTACTGAAATTGTTCCTGCATCCTCAGCAACTGTAATTAAATAGCCTGACTTAATGCCCTTACGGCTACCAACGTCGTCACTTGAAGTTACCTGCACTACATCTACACCAGTTACAACTTCCATGGTTGTCGGGTTCAATGTAACGCATCCGTATGATGCTTCGTTTGTTGCGCCTTCATTCATAGTGTAGGCTGCGCTGATTCCGTCGCCGTCCTCTGAAGTGATGTCAAAAGTACCGCCGTAGAATTCGAGTAAGCCATCTCCTGCTTCCATTGACTCGTCAGTATCATTTACATCATCCTCATCAATCGTGGTCTTGATAGCATCATCTACAGCATAAACAGTCAAATCGGTATTTGCGAAGTATCCGTTAGTCTTAGTCTGGATACCAACATGTCCTGCTGTTATATTCAATACAGCGTCCAGAACCTTTAAGCCTTCTGTATAATCAGACACCTTGATTCCTGTTCCGTAAGTATCTTTGATAATTATGGAACCGCTACCGTTGATTGTTAATGGAACCTTCTTTGACAGGATACCGAGTGCATAATAGCTTTCGCCGTCTGTATCGGTTGAGGTTGTTCCTGTCTGTGTAAGATAGTTTGTTGTTCCCTCTGCTGCTGTGATTACAACCTTTGAAATATCTGTTGTTTTCTTGATCTTTATAACTGCATCATCGCCGTATTCGGTAGTTGTTACACCATCCTCTTCAACTTCCTCTGAGGTTGTAGATTCTACTTCATAATTAACACCATTAAGAACGATGTGAAGTATGTCTGAAGCTCCGTCTACTAATGCGTATGTCTCACTATCGATATCTACTTCGATGTTCTTGGCAATTGCATTGCTTCCTGTGGTTGATACTACGAATTCACCAGGCTGGAAGATTGTTAACTTGCCTTTTTTACTGATTTCATAAATGGTATTGCCGGCTTCATTTGTTACGGTTTCCTTTGTTCCGAGGCTGTCGGAATCTATTGTAATTTCGTAATAAACTGCATCTTCCTCATCAGCTGTTGTAAGAACGTCATCGGAATCGATTGTTGTTCCGTCTTCTGATGTAAATCCATTTTCAGAATATGCTGCCTCTCCAGGTGAAAGTGATGGTCTAGGAGTTGAGGTTGCATCTGCATCAGCTTCTTCCGTAGATGCAGGTGAAGCTGTTGTTTCATCATCTCCTGATTCAGGACTTTCTGTTTCGCCGGCATCTGCTGATGATGTCTCACTTGCATCTGCATCATCGTCGTCTGCGGCTGTTGTTTCTATAGCATCTTCGTCTTTATCATCTGCAGCTGTTGTCTCTGTTGCATCTGCATCTTCATCATCTGCGGCTGTTGTCTCTGTTGCATCTGCATCTTTATCGTCTGCGGCTGTTGTAGCTGTTGCATCCGCATCTTCATCATCTGCAGCTGTTGTCTCTGTTGCATCTGCATCTTCAGCGGCTGTTGTCTCTGTTGCATCTGCATCTTTATCTGTATCTGATGCTGATGATGTTTCGGTTGCATCTGCGTCTTTATCTGTATCTGATGCTGATGATGTTTCGGTTGCATCTGCATCTTTATCTGTATCTGATGCTGATGATGTTTCGGTTGCATCTGCGTCATCTGCTGATGATGTTTCCGTTGCATCTGATGCTGCTGATGTCTCTGTTGCATCTGCATCTCCGGATGGATTCGCTGTAGTATCACTTGAACCAGGTGTCGATGAACTTGAAGAAGGTGCACTACTTGTCTTAGCTGTAGCTGAAGGATTTGAGGTAGCAGTAGCACTTCCGGTTGTTACAGCACCTGAAGAAGCTGTGGCTGTAGCTGTTGCAGTTGATGTGGAATCACTGCCGGATGCTGCTTTTACCTTAACCTTTAATTTAACCTTCTTAGTAACCTTTTTACCGTTTACTTTATATGTAAGTTTTAAAATAACATTAGTAGCTCCGGCTTTCTTTGCCTTTACAACAATCTTATTTTTCTTTTGTTTAACCTTTGCAATTGCTTTTTTCTTAACGGTAATCTTGGCTTTAAGTCCCTTAACATAATTTTTAATCTTTATTTTCTTGGTCTTTCCAACCTTTACTGTAACCTTCTTTTTAGCAAGTGCCGGTGTTTTTGTCTTGGCTGATGCCTGGTTAGTTGTTCCTGCCCCGGATATTACCATAGCTCCCGCCAGGGTAAACGCTAAGAGCTTCTTTAAATTTCTTTTACGCCTCATATTGGTTTCCTCCTGTAAAAATTTAAATGCAATAAAGAAAATACACTTATTGAATTTATTATTACTTTAACCGGAAAATTTTCGACCGTTCAACTCCCCCTTTTTCCGGTAAAAATCAATTCAGTAAGCTACTTAAACAATTTCATAATAAAAATTTACTCAATAAATGTGTCAATTTTTTTTCAGATTACGCACACATTTATGTTAAAATAAGACCAATTTGTGGCTAAAAATTTATCTTGTTGGGATTTTTCCTCAACCTTTTGAAAAGTGCAACGGGATTTGGCATTTTTGCCCTAAAAAAAAATAGACCGGGATTTCTCCCGGTTTATTTATATATTTATATTCAATTCCTTTATTCTCTCCAGCTTTCGACCTACAACTTCATGGTAAGCTGGATTCTTCCCTGCGCTCTCTCCTGCTAGTTCTCCTGCTAGATCTCCAGCTTTCGACCTACAAGCTATTATTCATTTCCCTACAGCTTCATGGTAAGCTGGATTCTCTTCTTCTTCAAGTCCACGCTCATTACCTTGACATCCACGATGTCTCCAACGCTTACAACATCAAGCGGGTGCTGTACAAAACGCTTATCGGAAAGCTGTGATATATGAACCAGTCCGTCCTGGTGAACTCCGATATCAACAAATGCACCGAAGTCGATTACATTTCTGACTGTTCCTTTAAGAATCATGCCTTCCTTAAGGTCCTTCATCTCGAGGACGTCAGTTCTAAGGATCGGCTTTGGCATCTCATCACGTGGGTCACGGGCAGGCTTTGCAAGTTCCTTTAAGATATCATCCAAAGTGATTTCGCCGATTCCAAGCTCTTCAGCCATTTTCTTCTTATCCTTAACCTTCTTTGCAAATACATTCTTTCCTGATCCGAAGCTCTCTGTACTTTCCTCTTCCGGTTCATTTTGGATAGGAGCTGTATTTCCAAATGCTTCTGCCAATGCAGCGCCGAATGCGGAGTTTGTATTTCTAACCACGAATTCCTTCTTTTTCTTCTTAGGCTTGTTAGGCTTTCCGACGCTCTTGCCGGCCTCTGACTGAGCCTTCTTGACATCATCCATGGTCATATTTATCTTCTCAAGAAGCTCCATGGTAGCCTCATAACTCTCAGGATGCACGCTGGTTGCATCGAGCGGATTGTCACCGCCGCGGATACGCATGAAACCTGCACACTGCTCGAATGCCTTTGGTCCGAGCTTAGAAACCTTTAGGAGCTGCTTTCTGTCCGTAAACTTACCATTTTCCTCGCGATAAGCAACTATATTTTTAGCAACAGCCTTGGATACACCGGAAATGTATTCGAGAAGTGAAACCGACGCTGTATTTAAATCAACACCAACCTTGTTTACACAGTCCTCAACGACATTTGTGAGTGCTTCCGAAAGCTTCTTCTGGTTCATATCATGCTGATACTGACCGACACCGATTGACTTCGGATCAATCTTAACAAGCTCTGCAAGCGGATCCTGCAAACGACGCGCGATGGATGTCGCACTTCTCTGTCCCACGTCAAACTTAGGGAACTCCTCTGTAGCAAGCTTACTTGCGGAGTAAACGCTCGCGCCCGCCTCATTTACGATTACGTACTGAACAGGCTTATTGATTTCCTTAAGCATATCGGCGATAATCTGCTCGGACTCACGGGAGGCCGTTCCATTTCCGACCGATATAAGGGAAATGTTATATTTCTCGATAAGCTGCTTAACGATTTTCTTGGACTCCTCAACTCTGTTCTGCGGAGCGGTCGGATAAATAACCGCTGTCGCAAGTACCTTTCCGGTACTGTCTACAACTGCGAGCTTACAACCCGTTCTAAATGCAGGGTCCCAACCGAGTACATTTTTACCTGTAATAGGCGGCGCCATAAGAAGCTGCTCAAGGTTCTTGCCGAACACCTTGATTGCCGCATCCTGTGCCTTCTCGGTAAGCTCACTTCTGATTTCATTTTCTATAGATGGCTTGATAAGTCTGTTGTAGCCGTCCTGTACAGCATCGCGGATAACAGGAGTGGTGAATTCATTGCCCTGAATCAGGCCCTCCTCATCCGGCTCGCCTTTAATCATCATCTTCTCGAGGTAACGAAGAATCCTCTCCTCAGGTGCAACAACCTTTACAGTAAGGAACTTCTCAGCCTCACCACGGTTGATTGCAAGCACCCTGTGGCCGGCGATTTTCTCGATTGACTCCTCAAACTCATAATACATTTCATAAACAGACTCAGCCTTTTCGTCCTTGGCTGTCGAACTAATCGTACCCTCGCTCATTGTGATTTCACGAATATACTTTCTGTACTCAGCATTGTCGGAAACCTCTTCGGCGATAATATCCATCGCAAGCTGGATTGCTTCCTTCTCATCCTTAACTTCCTTCTCTTCGGAAATGTATTCTTTGGCGAAATTCTCCAACGGCTCTGTAATGCTTTGCTCCATGATAAGCTGTGCAAGCGGCTCCAATCCCTTTTCCTTTGCAATCATTGCCCTTGTACGTCTCTTTGGCTTGTAAGGTCTGTAATAATCCTCAACCTCCACAAGTGTCATAGCTGCCTTGATTTTCTCCTCGAGCTCAGGAGTAAGCTTCTCCTGCTCGCGAATGCTCTCGATTACGGTAGCCTTTCTTTCCTCGAGATTTCTGAGATATGTAAGACGCTCATCTAAGTTTCTGAGCTGCTCGTCATTTAAGGAACCATGCGCTTCCTTACGATATCTTGCGATAAAAGGAATGGTATTTCCTTCATCAATAAGCTTTACAACGGCCTCTACCTGTGAAACTTTGATTTGTAACTCGTCTGCAATCTGCTGTTCGATATTCATATTACGATTATCCTCCCATAATACTTATAAATTAAGCTTGTAATCAAGCTCTGAATTCTTGTTTCAAATTTTCGGGGCAACATGTTTCTATTAATTATAAACTTTTACATTTTTCGTGGCTTAATTTGTTTATGAATCCTTGTTTCATGACTTGATTTATTTATAAAGCCTTTTACGCGAGCCTGTTTCAGTTTATAACCTTATACATTATAGCCATAAAATTTGATTATGGCAACTACATCTAGATTCGAATCTTCTTGCCCTTGTCGGCCCTCTTTCCTTCCTTAAACCGCGACACCGCAATTTCCTTCGCATCCACGGTAATCGATTTGTCCTCAGGTGCAACAACATGCGCGTATTTGACGAAATCGTCCTTCCCCAGCTTAATGCCGGTAACACCACGACTCGTCTTCTTGTATTCATTTACCTCCGAAACCGGATAGCAAAGTGTGAATTTATCATTTGTGAGGAACAGCACCTTGAGCCTGTCCTCAATAACATCTTCCGTACTAAGGGACCTGATGTAAATGATTGCGTCCCCTTCCTCGAGTTTCGATGAATTTATCTGGTTCCTGCCGCTCTCAAACTCAATGCCGGAAACCCTCTTAACATAGCCATGTCGCGTCACAAATACCAGCTGCGACTCAAACAGCTCCTCAAACGGAATATACAACACGGCGCCTTCATTTCCTATCTTGCAAAGCGTATGTATCAGCACGCCCTTATCCCTCAGCCGTCCCTTAGGAATCAGGTTCGTCTTAATCTTATACATATTCGCATCCGACGTAAACAGGCACAGCGTATCCGTATTCTTAATCTTTATAATACGCTTGTAGTCCGCGAGCTGTGCTTCGTCCGCCTTGTTAAATGTATTCTCGTCGATGGACTTGGCATATCCGAATCTGTCAATCAAAATGTAAAGGTCTTCCTCAACAATTTTCTCGACATACTCGCTCTGAACCTGGTTGGAAAGCTCGGTCTTTCTCTCCTGCTTAAACTTCCTCTTATAATTCTTAAGCTCTGCCTTGATGGTCTTGTGAAGCTCCTTCTTTGAACCGAGAATCAGGTTGTACTCGGCGATTCTCCTAAGCAAATCGTCATTTTCCTGGTGAAGCTTCAAAAGCTCGAGACCAATCAAACGACTGAGCTGCATTGACAAAATCGCATCCGCCTGCGCCTCGGTAAAGTTAAGCATTCTTGCCTGCACCGAAGATTCAAATGACTTAAATGCAATGTCACTGATTTCGCCTTCGATAAGACACGCCTTGGCCTGCGCTACATTTTTACTTCCTCTTAAAATCTCAATGATGAGGTCGATGATGTCAACCGCTTTTATAAGTCCCTCAACCACCTCGTGGCGCTTCTCGGCCTTCTCGAGAAGGAATTTATATTTCTTTTCGTAAATGTCTTCCTGGAAGTTTACGAATTCGCGGATCATACTCTTTAGTGAAAATGTATGCGGCTGCTTTTCCTTTACTGCCAGGAGGTTCACGCCATAAGTGTCCTCTAGGCCTGTCTTCTTGAACAGTCCATTCAGGAGGTTCTGCTCATCGCGGTCACGCTTGACCTCGATAACCATGCGGATTCCTTCCTTCGAGGACTCGTCGCGAACATCATATATTTCATCGAAAACCTTGTCACGCATCAGACCGGTAAGCTGCTCCAAAAGCTTGGTTTTGCGACCCGCAGCAGTATAAGGAATCTCTGTTACAACCAGATTCTTTCTGCCTGCATCACCCTTTTCAACTTCAACTTTTGCGCGAACCCTGATTTTACCCTCGCCCGTCTCGTATATTTCCTTTAATACATCGGCATTTGTGATAATTCCACCGGTCGGGAAGTCCGGACCTTTTATGTATTTCATCAATCCTTCAGTAGTTATTTCAGGATTGTCCATGTAAGCGATGGTTCCCTCAATAACTTCTACCGGGTTGTGTGGCGGGATGTTTGTAGCCATACCAACTGCAATACCGGTCGTTCCATTTATAAGAAGATTTGGTATTGTGGCCGGGAGCACCATTGGCTCCTTCTCGCTTTCATCGAAGTTCGGCTGAAATTCCACAAGTCCCATATCAAGATTCTGAAGAAGCGTCATCGCCGCATCGGAAAGCCTTGCCTCCGTATAA
This sequence comes from Lachnospiraceae bacterium, assembly GCA_024691065.1. Taxonomy (GTDB): domain Bacteria; phylum Bacillota; class Clostridia; order Lachnospirales; family Lachnospiraceae; genus JAEEJA01. The sequence continues at coordinate 12,724 of JAILOA010000140.1, forward strand.
CGCATTGCCGCAGCGCCGTCTCCGTCGATGGAACCGAAGTTTCCGTGCCCGTCCACAAGCGGAAGCGACAGGGAATAGTCCTCTGTCATATGCACCAATGCTTCATATATGGAGCTGTCTCCGTGCGGATGGTACTTACCCATCGTATCTCCGACTATACGCGCACTCTTTCTGTGTGGCTTGGTTGGCTCGAGCCCGAGCTCATCCATTGCATAAAGCACACGTCTCTGAACCGGCTTTAAACCGTCCCTTATATCCGGCAGCGCTCTCGCAATTATAACGCTCACCGCATAATCTCTGTACGAATTCTTCATTTCCTCCGAAAAATCGTACTCTATAATAGAATTATCCTTGCTCATTTACTCTCCTCGAAATCTAACTCTACT
>JAILOA010000183.1 GCA_024691065.1 Lachnospiraceae bacterium
GATTAATATAAAATAGGTGTTCTGGAAATAGAAAGAATAGATAAAAAAAATAGAGAAATAAGAAATAGATGTAATAGATTAATATAAAATAGGTGTTCCGGAAATAGAAAGAATAGCTGAAAAAAATGAAGAAAGTTACTACCTATGCCCGCTAAAGCATAAATAGTAACTTCCCTCAATTAAACGAAAAATACAAATATTGGTAAATTAGTTGTTATCATATTCCATAATACCATCCTCAAGTGTAAAGAATACAGGTTCGGATGTGTAAGTATTATTTTCGGAGTCAACCATTTCATAGAGGAGTGCGAAGTAACCGTCTCCCAAATCGGTCTCACCGAAATGTGTATCTTCAGTAACTTCAAATGTATCCATTTCAAATTCAACCGGTTCCATTTCTTCGGATAACGAAGTAGCATAATGAACTGTTGTAATTTCATCGCCCGGCTGAAGTTTAATTAAATCTTTATCAGTCATTCCATCTTCCTGGGCAGCTGTTCTTGCTCCGAGAATTTCAAAATCTTCGGCATTATAATCATATATTACACGAAGATTATATGGTTCTCCGTTAAGTAAAATCGGTACATTGTAGGTTGTATAATCTTCATTTGAACTAACTACTTCCATGTAAACAAGGTGGTCATCAATAGCACCCCAAACCTGTCGGAAGTTTTCAGTAAATACACCTTTATTCCAGTTGGCTGTGATATCATTATCAGAGCCAAGGAAAACAAGTACATCTTCATCTTTATCGATTATAGCAAGCTGAAAGTTTACTTCAGCAAGATAATCTGAAATTTCGCTTCCAAGAATAAGCTTGGAATAATTATCTCTGGTAATTTTTACCGGATGGTCAATAACATCATTCGGATCAAGTGTTTCTTTTTGAATATTATTTGTTTCAGGAACACTTCCCTCAGCATCATTTTCATCGACAAGTTCCATAAGATATTCATATCCGGCATCGGAAACATTTCCGGTAAATTCATATTGATAAAGGTAATTCATACCTTCATTTGTAGAAGCTTTTTTGAAACCTTTATATAATTGCTTATAACCGGAGTAACTATAGTAGCAGGAAATACCGGAAGCATGATCACGATATTTTCCGTTTACTTTATAAATTACGGCATTATCGATTGCATCAATAAGATTTTGGGAAGAAATTGGAAGGATATCGGATGCATTTGCAGCTAAATCACCCAAATCAGCCATATCCGTATAACCACCCTTGTCAGTGTTACAACCGTAGTTTTCGGTACGTGAAGCAGCACGACTTAAATCGGTAAAAAATCTTGAATCAACAGCTGCATTTAAAAATGCCTCCTGGCCAAATAAATTGTAAATTTCTACAACATCGTTAGCCTTAGTTAAATCTGTAACCGAAAGGGTTACTTCATCAGCAAGATCATATTCTTCGCATGTCTCATAATATGTGTCACATATAGTTTTTCCAAGTCTTTGCGGTGTAATGGAAGTATCTTTTGCAAGTACTTTAAGCCATTTATCATAAGCCCAACCAATACCCGGTTCGGTTTCCTCGCTTGCCACAAGATATTTTCCGATATCAGTGAAAATGTTAACAACGTCGATAGTTGCCATAAGACATGTATCAAAACCGATGATGTCATAAGGCTGGTTTTTCTTGTTTGGTTTACATGTAGCCTCAAAAGCTTGACGAAGTTCGGCAATTGAGAGATAGTCTCCATCGTAGTTTTCATCAAGTGAAACGCCACTTGTTGATCCGCCACCATGATCCCAGAAGAGGACCATTTTATGATCTGCAGGATAGTTTTTGTTACAAAATTTAAGGAATGAAGCAAGAGTGCTTGCATCACCCATACTGGCTTGCTTCTGCTCATCTACTTTTTCAAAATTTTCACCACAATATTCATATCTGCTGATACTATCGGCACTGATTTCATCATTTTGCCATTCGGATGCGCCACCGGTTTGAATAACTATCGTTACATTGTCGGGAAGGTTAACATCTAAAGCTTCAGCAATGTCGGTGGTTGCAAAACCGTTTTGGGATTCCAAATCACTTCCGCACAAATACCAGTAAATTGCCCAGGATTCATCCTCGGAACCTGCTTCCTTGTTTGAGCTTTCCGTGCTTGATGTATCGAGTTCATCAAGACAACCGGTGAGAGTGGAAGCGGAGAGAGCTAACACCATTAATAGAGATAATAATTTCTTCTTCATATAAACCTCCATATCAAATTTTCATCTACCAATATTACTAATTCGTTTAATATATGTTAAATTCAATTTAAATAAGAAATCGAATTTACATTTAAAATTATTAAAATAATTTACCAAATAAATGCACTCAAACCCAATATACATCGAGTATACATTGATTTTAAATCAAAAAATAAAGCAGACACTTTTGTATCTGCTTTATTTTAAATATATATAGGTTATCCTTTCTTCGAACAGAAAAATTAAAGATATTTTATTGTATATATTTTAATCTAAAACAGAAATACTATATATGGATATCTTTAATTAAAAAGGGTTTGAAGTATTACACTATGCAAGTGTAATCTGAGTACCGTTTTCAACGATTTTACCGATTGAATCCAATACTTCTGAAGCTTCACATTCAGCTACGGTACCTGTACCAATGTCTTCACCGAGATCTAAGTAATAAACATCTTTTTCTTCATCATAAGCATAAGCCAATCTGAAAGCTGAACCATCATCATTTGTGATAGTGAGAAATGCATTTCCGTCTTCATCCTCTTCATAGGTTGTTTCACCAACATAGATAGCATATTCTTCAGCCTTGTTGTCAAGGAGACAGAACATTGCATTTTCTGAATTCTCATCAAATGTTAAATAATAGAAGAAGTTCTCATACTCATTGCTTACTCCCATGTAAGAATATGAACAATATGGCTCTAAGTCGCGAACGTCGAAATCACCTGATGCTTCCTCACTTGTAGCTTCTGAAGATGTATCCTCAGCGCTTGTAGCTTCTGAAGATGTATCCTCAGCACTTGTAGCTTCTGAAGATGTATCCTCAGCACTGGTTGCCTCTGAAGAAGTTGTCTTCTCGGAAGTAGTTTCCTTTTTTGAAGAAGAGCTGTCGCTTCCACCACAACCGGCTAACAAAGATGCTGATAATACACAGCAAGCACTTAATGCAAATAATTTACCAAAAATATTCTTTCTCATTTTTTCATCCTCCGTTTAATTAGAAATATTTATTTTGATTGATTATAAAATGTTCTCAAAATGTGAATAATAAAATTCACAAGATTTAACAAAAGGAAAATTCAATTTTCAAAATTGTTAAATCTTTGGAATTTTAAATTGCTTCAAAATAGGATTATGTCATTTAATCCTTTAAGGAGATAGTTTTAAAAAAATCAATCAAAATGTTTTTGTTTTTGATTACAAATGCTATTATAAATTAATTTTTAAATCTGACAATAGCATTTACCAATTTGTAAAATATTTTACCTAATTGTCAAAAATTGCATCCAAATGCTTTTTTACATCTTTTTGTATCCTGACAGGTATCGGAATCACTTGATCATTAAGCATTACAAGGGAATCCTTGGCTCTTTTTTTGATATATTTCACATTTACCAGATAACTGCTCCCAACCGCAAGAAAAAAGGCGTTTTTATCAAAAAAGTTACGAACTTTTGACATACTGCTCACAAATGAGTATGAACTCATGGTAGTATGAAGGAGAACCACGTGATTTCCGGTTTCAAAATAAATAATGTTATTGATCGGAATATCAATGTTTTCGCCTCTTACCGAAATAGTGTAGTTGTTCGCTGCATTTTGCAGATTTGATTTACAATAAATCATCGCAGACTCGAACTGATTGTGATCATATGGCTTACATAAATAGTAGAGCGCGCGGACACGGTAGCTCTCGGTCGCAAATTCATTAGAAGAGGTTGTAAATATAATGTTACACTGTGCGCCAAGCTCCCTAAGCTTTTCCGCAGTAGCTATACCGTTCGGATCGCCCATATAAATATCGAGGAAAACCAGTAAAGGCTTTTCCTTTGCGGCCTTCCAGGCATCTATAAGACTTGATCCGTTGGAAAACTCCACAATGTCATAGTAGTCGAGCAGTTCAAGATCTTTTAAATATTTTTTTAAATGATGTATAAGACGAAGTCTATCGCTTTTTGAATCATCTCCAATAAAAATTGTCATCGTTCACCCCCGAAATGTAGAAAATATACATTAACCTATAAATTTTATTAAATAAAACGTTCATGAATTATAATTACATGTTTTGTAAATAAAGCGTTATTAATTATGGATAATATAAATGTAATTCAAAATTCAATCTATAAATAATTTAAAAATAATTATAACAAGCA
>JAILOA010000346.1 GCA_024691065.1 Lachnospiraceae bacterium
TTCGAATCCTGTCACCTCGATGAAAATGAAAAAAGTACGCTGAGGCGTACTTTTTTTGTGCCCTTTCTCTCTTTTTTCTTGATTTATTAGTAAAAAAAGGTATAATTATTTATATATTTATCACTTGCAAACAATTGAATATTTAAAAGGAGAAAAGTGTATGAAAAGTTCAACAAAGAAACTATTTAAATGTTCTCTTAGTTATTTATTATCAGCTTCCATGTTCTTTTCAATGAATATGGTTATCGATTCAAATACTGAGGAAGTGAAGGCTAAAAAGGCTTCTAAAGATGTAGTTAATGATTCAGATGTGATTATGGAACTTGGTGAGGTAAAAACCGAACTTAAAACCAGCTATTATAAAGAACTCGTATTGGCCAGTTGGGAGAAAAAAGATGATGCCATAAATGACTTGACAAGCAACGGATATAGTTATATCGACAGGGATTTAAATGCGGGGGCAGGTGGTAATTATATATATTTGGGATATAAAACGACCACGGATCCTAAAGAAGCCATAACCGGCATTATGACAAAGGATGATTCAGATTCAGCTAAAAGTTATACGGGTTATTCTGTTGTAACCGGAGTAAATAATAGTAGTGCTGTGGATTTAAATGAAGATGCAGGCGGAAAATATATTTATATGTATTATAAAAAGAATGCATCTACTGATTTACCTATAACCAATATAACATTTAATGACAACAGCTCCGGTGCAGTTACCACCGAGCTTAACAGAAGTGCCGGCGGAGATACAATATACGGTCATGTTTCATATTTATCAGCCGCAAAGGATGCAACTAAAAATGCTTATTTTGACGGTAAAACACATTCAATAAACATTCAACCTTATAATGGCATGGATACAAGTAAGTGTACATTTAAGTATGGAACCAAAGAGGGGAGTTATTCCGAAACCGAGATAACTTATACTCTGCCGGGTGAATATACTGTTTATTGGACTCTTAAACAAGAGGGTGCAAGTGAATGTAAGGGAAGTACTACATTTAAAATAGTAGATAAATATGGGTATAATACCTATAAACAGATAGATAGGAATTTATGGCTTGGTACAAAGGATGATACAGAAGCTACAGATAAGGATTATTCATATTCAAGTGATGACGGTTTTATAGTAAAATCAGATAGGGATATGATGTTATATTATACAGGTAGTGATTTATTAAGTTTTCCTATTGAAATTAAGGATGGTGTATCAGCGGATCTTTCCCTGCGTAATATAAACATAAAGAGAAGTACTGAAGGACCGGGCATATTGGTTCAGGGTGATAATACAAATACAACGATTACATTTCATGATGATAACATCTTTTATGCAAAGGGTGCTTTTGCGGGTATCCAAAAGGTGGGTAATGGTAATCTTGTAATTAAGGGTGATGGTAGTGTATCAGCATATGCAGGTAATACATCAGCTTTTGGTGCAGCCGGAATAGGTGGCGGTACAGGTGACATCAATGCAAGTAATATTACCATTTCAGGTAGTCTTTATGTTACTGCAGTTGGATCAAATCCAACAAGTGATTCTTATAAAACCAACGGTGGAGCAGGTATAGGTTCTTCATATGAAGGAGATGCTTCTAATATTATTATAGACGGAGATAATTGCACTATTGAAGCTACCGGCGGAACGCGTGCTGCGGGAATCGGTTCCGGAGCAGAAGGATCGGTAGACGGAATAGCTATTAAGAAGGCAGTTATAAAAGCAACGGCCGGAGAAGGAGGAGCAGGTATAGGTAGTGGTGCAGAATTAGATGCAACAAATATAACTGCTAAGAATATAGAAATCATTAAATCCAAGGTTTATGTTGAAAGCTCAACAGGAGGAGCAGGTATAGGTTCGGGTGTTAATGCAGACGCCGAAAATATTTCTTTGACAGATGTAGAATTAATAGGTCCGTATTCTGTCGGTGCTTCGGTTATCGGTTCAGGTAGATTTGGTGATGTAGATACCATCAATCTTGACGATGTAACCAGTTCATTGGACTTAGTAGCAGCAAATAATTCAGCTGTTATCGGATCGGGTTATTGTGGTAATGCTAATAATATCACAATAGAAGGTTCTACGAATCTTACTGTAAAGGGAAGTGAAGGAGGAGCCGGAATTGGATCCGGTAAGGATGGTTCTGTCAGCAATATTACAATAAACCTTGCTAATGGGGGATATTTAAGTGTAGCAGGTGGTGACAAAGCAGCAGGTATAGGTTCCGGTGAACAGGAATTTAATAGGGTGACAGCAGAAAATATAATAATTTTCAATAAAGGAAATATTGTTTCTTTTTCAAATGAAGCTGCCGGAATAGGTGGTGGCTACGGTGCCTTTGTTAATAATATTGATATCATCAATGGAAGGGGTAATCTGTCAACAGACTTTATTGGTGCTTATGGTGGTACTGCCGATACTATAAATGTTCTCACGGATGGAGTTGTATATATCAGTGAAGGCGTCGGAGCGACTGAAGTAAATGATACTGAGGCAGCAATTAATGTCAGTTTAATTGGTGATGATATTTATAGTAGTCCTATAAGTAATGCTGCTCCTGAATTATTTAATTGTGATGATTCATTGTATATCATAGGTAATAATTATGATTTTATCGGTAATTGTACAATAGAGAAGGATTGTTCAATTAAAAGAGGCACTGTTGTTACATTGAAAAATGATGTGGTTTTAACAATTGCTGAAGGATATACTCTTACATTAGAGGGAAGTTCATCTACCGATGAAGCTGCAGAGATAGAATGGGCAGATAGCAGTAATGCCAGGCTCGTAATTAATGGCACTTTGGAATGTGAAGGCAACATAACCATGGAATCATCAAGAGGTGTGGTTGTAAATACAGGAGTGCTTAGTTTGACACAGAATTTCCTTTTAAACGGTGAATTCTATAATCTAGACGATGGAGTGGTTACAGGTTCGGGAAGTGTAATCAAGAATAAGAAGAATTATAATGAAGGCGCTAAGGCTGTATGTATTAATCTCAATGTTTCCGATGGTGTCGCATATACGGCGCAGGGTACGGTTGTAGGCAATATGTTAATTTTAGGAGAAAATAATATAGATACATCCAACAAAATATATCAAATTACGGATATTAAGGCTGATGATGGATATGAGATTAATGATATTTCCTGGGATGGTGAGTCTATATTTGATGAATTAACTCCTGATGAAAGCGGTGCATATAATGCTCTGAATCTTCCGATTACCGGATGGGGACAGGTAATCGATTTTGAAATTGATGCAAGTCCGCTGGTTACAGGTATTACTATTCTTAAAAAACCTACAAAGAGTGTTTATGCATTGAATGATAAATCTCCATTTGATCCGGATGGAATGATAATAGAGGTTGATTATAAGGATGGCAGTCGGAAAGAATATGAATTTGACGAGAATCTATTTTCGATTTCCGGATTTTCGGTTGAAAGCGCAGGTACCCATGTAGTAAAGGTTACATATTTAGGAAATGATGTTTATACTAATGAAAATGAGTACAGTGCTACATTTAATATTAAAGTGGTTGACTTTGCAGGTCTTTCCGAAAATTTGAGTGATAGTTATATTGTTAATGGAGAAGATAAGTTATCTGCAACAAGCATTGACAATGATGAGTGTATTGTAAGATTTGATTTGGAAGAAAATATTGGTGATATTACGGCATTGGCAGATAATAATGCGATAATCTTAACACCGGGAGGAATGAGTGGAGATGTTTCAGGTATACAGTTTGACTCTTCTACGGTGATAGGACAAAATGCTACAGAAGCTAAGTTTACTGCAAATGTAACAGATAATACTTCGGGAGTATCAACAATATATACAATTATAGTTACCCAGCCGGTTTTACCATACAGTCTTGAAAATGCTTATGTATCAGTTGCCATGTCTTATGCTAACTATACAGGAGATGAGATTTGTCCTGATCCATCCATAATTAATGTTTATGTCGGTAGCACAGCAATGGATAAGGATTGGTACAAGGTTTCCTATGAAAATAATATTAATTCAGGACTTGGAAAAGTGATTATTACCGGTGACGGAAATGCTATATCAACGGATTTTACTGCAAGCGGAATGTTTCAGATTCGTCCAAAACAGGTTACTATCTATGAATTTACGGATTCAGCTACATTTGAAGTAACTAATGAAAAGCCTCAGACGATTAAACTTCCGTTTGAGATTCCTGATGCGGTTAAAGATCAGGTTAAGGTCACTTATACGGATTTAACCGGTGAAGATACTCCTCTTGTCGGAAATATAGATGAAGAAAATCATACAGTTACAACATCAAATAATATCAGTCAATATAGTGGAACTGCAGTAATTCAGGCAAGAGTTAAAATTGAAGATGGATCTAATTACATACTCGAAGGAACGAATTTAATGACGCATTATATAGATGTGGTTGAATATATTCCGACAGAAACACTTGTTGTTAAAGAAGGTGAAGAAGAATTAGATGCTTCTCAGGATAAGGATTATAATTATGAATTAATTATGGATGAAAATCTTGCTATAGAGCTTACAACAGAGCTTAGTGAAAATTCAAATGCATCCGTAACATGGTCCGGTTCCGATGCTGATGTACTTACAGTTTCTGATGGTGTGATTGAAGCAAAGGAAAAGGGTGTTGCTATTGTTACTGTAAAAGCCAGTGGTATAGAAAAGACGATTAAGGTTTATGTAAGAGAAAAATTAGGTTTGGATTACACTGAAGAATATACAAAAGATATCAGAGATGAAGCTTTTGATTTGGGTGTTACAGTATCTAATGAGGATGTAGACAAAGATATCTATGAATTTAATTATTCAAGCAGTGATGAGAATGTTGCAACTGTAGAGGATGGAAAGGTTACAGTAGTAGGTACAGGAAGTGCCATTATTTATGCAGAAGTAAATCCTAAGGAAGATTATGTAAATGAATATTCAGGTACTACAGCTAAGATTATATTAACTGTAAATGATAAGGCAGATAATTACGATATTAGCTATGAATGGGCTGATGATGGAAGTGAATGCGAGGCAAAGGCAGTTAATAAGGAAGATGAAACAGATGTTATCACAGAAAAAGCAAAGGCTACAAGTGAGACTACCAAGGAAGCTACAGAAACAGAAGCCGGCAAAATAGTTTATACTGCTACATTTGAAAATGATATTTTCAAAACCCAGACAAAGGTTTGTGAGATTCCTGTAATTGAGCCTGAAGAGACTGCAACTGCTACACCTGCGGCAACGGAAGAGGCTACAGAGAAACCTGCGGAAACAGAAACAGCAGAAACGGAGGCACCTGTCGAAACAGAAACAGCAGAAACGGAGGCACCTGTCGAAACAGAAACAGCAGAAACGGAGGAACCTGTTGAAACAGAGGTAGCAGAAACAGAGGCACCTGTTGAAACAGAAGTTGCTGAGACGGAAGAGCCTGTAGAAACAGAAATTGCTGAGACGGAAGAGCCTGTGGAAACAGAAATTGCTGAGACAGAAGAGCCTGTGGAAACAGAAATTGCTGAGACGGAAGAGCCTAAGGAGACTGATAAACCTAAGGAGACTGATAAACCTAAGGAAACAGCTACTGTGGAACCTGAGATTACAAATGAACCTGAAAAAACAGAAGCACCTAAAGCTACTAATGCTCCTGCAAAGGCGGCAACATCATCTGTAGCAACCAAGGTAGCAGTAACAACTCCTACAGCTGTTAGTGCAAAGGTTGGCGATACATTTACCATTGATGATGCGCTCTATGAGATAACAGCCATTGGTGAGAATAATGAGGTTACTTATGTTAAATATACCGGAAGCGGTAAGAAGGCTAAGGTACCTGATACAGTCGAAAAGGACGGAGTTACTTATAATGTAACTGCAATCGGTGATAAGGCATTTAAGGGTTGCAAGAAGCTTAAGAAGATTATTATCGGCAAGAATGTTAAGTATCTTGGAAAGAAGCTTTTCAAGGGATGTAAGAAGGTTACCGAAGTTATTGTTAAGACCAAGAAGCTTACGGATAAGACAGTTGAAAAGAAAGCATTTAAGGGACTTAAGAACAGCAAGAAGGTAGTAGTCAAGGTACCTAAGAAAAAGAAGAAAGAGTATAAGAAGCTCTTTAGAAAGAAGGGCCTTGGTAAGAAGGTTAAGATTAAAAAGAAATAATGCTATATTTCGTGTTTAATTGATAATCGGGGGTTACGGTACCTGTCAGATATATGGCGGGTATCGGAACCTTTTTTATGTGCCTTTTTTATATGATAAAAAGAATATTGTTTATATTCGGCACTTGTGATAGAATAACTATGTTTTCAATGTGTCAATAATAGAGCTCGGTATATGCATTTAAAATAATATAACTCTATAATTTGCATAAAATAATAATTTACTATAATTATTTGCCGGAGGATAGGAATGGATAAATTTAAAAAGATTTTGGAAAAGCGATGGGCTGCATACACAATTGCCGCATGTACGGCGGTTTTGTTATATATGATACTTTCAAACATAGGAAATATTTTTGGTGGTGTAGTATCTGTATTTGGCTTTGTTTCAACTATTTTATGGGGACTGGTTATCGCTTACATTTTAAACCCGCTTGTGGAATTTATAAAAAGGTTTTTTAAGAAATATATTAAAAGCGAGACGGTAGTGCATAATATTTCGGTCTGTGTATCGATAATTGTGGTTTTGGCAGTATTCTTTGTTTTGGTATTTGCTTTTATTCCGCAAATACTCGGAAGTATTCAATTACTCCTTAAAAATATGGATTCTTACGCTTCAACATTGAAAAATCTGCTTCGTGAATTAAATGATATGGCAGCAAAATATAAAATTGATTTAAGCGGACTTACTGATGTGAGTGATAAATTATTGGGGACTATTACGAGTAAGTTGTCAGCCAATCTGTCTAATATTGTAAATGTTTCCATTAACCTGGGAACTACGATATTTAATATATTGATAAGCTTTATACTTGCGGTATATTTTCTTATAGACAGGGTAAGTATGACCGAGGGCGCAAGAAGATTTTTTCATTTGATCCTTTCAGATGCAAAATATGCTTCACTTGCTGAATTTTGGAGAAGATGTAATAAGATTTTAGTTAAGTATATAAGCGGAAGTATTATTGAAGGTCTTATGGTAGGAGTTGCAAATGCAGTTTTTATGGTTGTTATGGGTATGCCTTATACTGTCATTGTTTCCGTGGTTGTAGGACTTACGAATCTTGCACCTACCTTCGGACCGATTGTCGGCGGTGTGATTGGTGCATTTATACTTGCCCTGGTTAATCCGTGGTATGCGCTTTGGTTTATAATATTTACGATTGTTCTGCAAACTATAGACGGATACATAGTTAAACCGAAATTCTTCGGTGAGACCCTTGGTGTATCGGGTGTCTGGATTCTTATAATGATTATCGTACTCGGAAAACTGATGGGAGTTGTCGGCATCCTGCTTGCAATCCCGGTTGCAGCTATTTTGGATTTTATTTATGATGATATTCTTATGAAACATGAGAAAAAGGTGGCGGAAAGAGAGCGGGAAAGAAAAAAGAATGCCAAGAAGTCTGCCGATAATGAAAATGTAGCGAAAAACGATGATTCTGATAATGTTGAACCGACTGACGCAGTTAGTATTCCTGCTGAGATAAATGAAAGTAAAACAGATGAATTTTTCTAAAAATAAATTAAATATGATTGATCTTCCTGATTTAAGCAAAGTGAGGCTTCCTAATGGTGAAACCTGCAGTGCTATGGTGGTTCAGGGAATTTGTGCCTGGAAGCAATATACATTTGTGACTGCTTATTGCGGAATTAAAAAGCTAAAAAAGGATTTGAAGGGGTGCATTAAGTATCCTGAGAATGCATCGCTTTATGAGAAGATTAAGGATGAAGAGGTGCATAATTCCGTTATATTTGTATTTACCGACAGGCATGTTGCAACATTGATGCTTCCTGATGTAAACCATGTGGGAGGAATTGCCTGTGACGGTCAAAAGCTTTGGATTGCTAAGAGCAGCGATAATTCGCTAAGCACTGTACTTCTTGAGGATGTATTGGATATATTACATTCTTATGGGCGGGGTGGAGATGAAGAATTAAATGTAGCGGACTCACGGGAGACTGGGTCCGGTGAATCATTAAATGTATTGGATTCCGGAGAAACAGAATCTAATGAATCATTAAATGTATTGGATTCCGGAGAGACAGAATCTAATGAATCATTAAATGTATTGGATACCGGGGAGACAGAATCTAATGAATCATTAAATGTATTGGATTCCGGAGAGACAGAATCTAATGAATCATTAAATATAGCGGATCCCGGTGAAAAAGGACATGGTGAATCATTTGATATAATTCTTGGCAATGTAAATTATCATAATGAGAATATACCTTGCGGTTTTCGTGCAGGCTTTATCGCAACATTTAAAAATAAAATATGCGTAGGCTTTTGCAGAAAAGGCAAGGGAAAGGATGACTACCCTACAGGCTTTGTGAAGGTATTCGGAGTGCTTGAAAAAAACAAGGATGTTAAGCTTAATGAATATTTTACAATACCTTTGGAAAGAAAGGCGAATGGTGTGTCTTTTTATGAAAAGAACCATAAAAT
>JAILOA010000235.1 GCA_024691065.1 Lachnospiraceae bacterium
TATTACGGTGGCAATTACATACGATGAAGAGCCGGATTTATTTGCAGATGTGTATAATAATGCACCGGATGAGTATGCTATGCGACTTGGCGAAAGTTTTGATATAAAGCAGGATATCGATGACGACGATGACATTGATACAGTAACCGGATATACCGAAGAAGATTATGAATCAGGCGCAATTAATAAGATACATTTTATTATAAATGATAAAGAAATCACCAAGAAGGTGGATGGATATTCCGCTGATATGTATCTGTTCCACAAGGACGATAAAACCTTTGTTTATCTTGATTTACTTGTAGATAATGATTATCACAATTTATATGTTTACAAGCTTTCAGACAATGGAGTTCAGCAGGTGATGAAGGATGGAATGTACGGTTTCAGAAAATCACTTGAATATAAGGATGAATTTCCGAAAGAGTATTTGGAAATGGAATATTCTAATTCATATTATCCTGCTACAGACCCTGATGAATTTTATTTGATGGGCACATTCCATATGCTTTCAACTGCCGACGGATATGCAAAATTTGGGGTCGGAGCAAACGGAAAGCCAGAGATGAAAGACAAATACTTTACATTGAAGAATTTTGTGGAAGCAGAACCATTCATAGATGTAAAGACCGACGTGGATTGTAAGGAGGTAGATCCTGAAACCCTCGAGGAAACCGGCGACGCAGTCCTCGCAAAAGGGGCAAAATTCATCCCTGTAATGACCGACGGCGAGACCGTCGTAATCGTCAAAGATAATAACGAAAAATGTTACAAACTGGACGTAAAATCCGAAGGAAGATACGCCACCCAAGTAAACGGGAAGGATATCAATGAGCTGTTTGAAAATATGATGTTCGCGGGCTAAATCGGAAAAAATGCAAAGCATTTTTTCCTTTGGGAGAATCACCAATATAAGTCTATAAAGCATGAAGATAACGAGTGATTCTCCTGAATCCCTTTAAGTATCGTGATTTTATCCTTTGGGAGAATTGCTTCGCAATTCTCCTTTTCTCTGTAGGTTACCTTCCACCCATTCCATTTCCCTGAACCGGCTTCTGGACGCGATTCGACCCCGGCTTCTGCCCCTGAACCTTAGCTGCCCTGGCTTTATTGGCCACCGCCTTAGCTTTATTTGCTTCCACCCTTGCGCTAGCCTTCGCCCACTTATCATCAGGAATCATAGTACCAAAAATACTTTTGATTACCCTTAAACTCTTAACCTTTGCATATGCATTTTTAGGTTTATAATATTTGTCAGGATTACTGGAAGCTTTAAATGCATTCTTAAATGCACGGGTTTTTATTAGTTGCTTCCTGACACTCTCAAGACTCATAGGCTTGTGATTATTAGGATTAACAAGAAGTCCCTCATTAATGTAATACACCTTAGCAGTCATCAAATAGCTAAGATCATTAAAATATTGATCATAAGAATGATAGACCGTCTTATTATCTGTAAGTCTGTTATTGGCAATATTGGCCTTGTCCAGGAACTTCTGAATCTCAGCTTCCTGCTTAAGCTTCGCAGCATCAGGTAAATTAGTGATTTCAAATTCACCCGGCTTTGCCCCCTGCTGCACCTTAACATCCTTAAATATAGACGAATCCAAAATGCTGTTCATTACAGCCTTTGTAGACTCGGGATCATTTCTAAATGCCTTAGTAAATTTATTAATATTTTCCTGAACATAGTGTTCCAAAGGAAATAAATATTCAACCTGTGAATCCACCAAAAGTTCCGAAAACGGCTTGTCCGGGTTCTGTTTGGTTAACTTATCCATCAATTGTAAATCAAGCTGGAATGCTAAAGAGTTTGCCAGCAAATCCTTATAAACATTGGTATCTGCTGTTGCCTCGTTGGCCGCCTGCGAAACATTTTTCAGCATTTCACTATAGTGATTCATAAGTGATTTCATAATACCGTAGCGCTGTCTTCTGTGCATCTTATAATCCTCGTAATTCGCTACATTTGGAAGTTCCTTTTTGGCAAGCTCAGTCACCTCATCCTTCAGCTGTTCCATTTCCTGCCAATTATCGAAGCCAATATGAGCCAAATTTCCCATTTTACTGAATAGTTCGCCCCTGGCAAATTTCGGGTCCTTAAAATCAATATTCTTGGATTGTTCATTCATCATTTCGTCGTATTTCTTGAATCCATCATATATAGTCTTTGCCAGCCATTTTTTGTCATCTGCATTGAATCGCTTCATTTTTTGAATTACGGTATCAAACATCTTGCGTTTTTCATCCTGTATAAGAGAAGGATCCGTAACTTCATCAAAGCTGTAACCTGCATTCATTAAGGCAAATGTAGCGACAGATATACCTGCCGACCTTTCTGCGGTAAAAGGCGTGCCGGTGAGATCTTCAAATTTATAATCTCCCCAAAATACTTTTTTGTTATCCTTAGTGGCATGACTAAATTTTTGAATGTTTTTATTTTCGTATTTTTTAGCCGTCTCCTTGTATTTATCAAGCTGGGCATTCCTAGCATCATCCAGAGTCATCGTATGCATCATCAGGTTGCGCCTCAATTTACCTACAGCATCAACTCTGCTTCTCGCATAATTAGAATTGATATCAGTCTTATTTTCAAGATATTTCAATGCAAGATTTGATACTTCATTGATTTTATTATTATATTCATTAATGGCTGAAATGCTGATATTTCCTTTCATATCAGCCAATTGGTTTGCATATTTATAAAGGCTGTTAAGGGAATTTTTCATTTCCTTAAAATTAGGACCTGAAGTATATCTGTTAACAGACGCAATGTCCGAAACCATTTTTTTGATAAATGCAGCGTTCTGTTTTAGGCCTGCTTTGTCAAAAGACTTAATACTGCAGGCATCTAAGTCATTTTTGAAATATTTTTTAATGATAGTATCATTGATGAGATTTCGGGATTTACCTAAAGTGTTTTCTATAGCTATTTTCGATCTGCTGTTTATTTTCTCTGCTTCGTTAGGGAGCGCTACATTTTTAAACTGCAATAAACCTTCGGATCTCGAAGCCTTTATGTTTCTTATATTTTTAATAAGCTCGGACCGGTTTTTGGATGCCATGATATCCTTAAAAACCTGTGAGTTCTTAATCTCTTTACCATAAAGCTGTTTCAGGGTATCAATTCCATCAGGTTTAGCAATAATACATGACAAGTCATTCGTAGTATATGTTGAAATAGAGGCCCTGTAATTAGCACATGCAATTTGTATTTCAGGAGTGTTTTCCAATTCATTTACTAAATTAGGATACCTATCTTCCAGAACAGGCGGAGTATTCTCATTTATTCCCAAATTTTTAAAACTATCATAAATGAATTTATTTGATTGTTCTATTATATTTTGGTTACGATTGACACTTGTAGCGGCGGCATAATCATAGAGAAGAATATTTAAAACAGCATCTTCTTTTTCTTCTTTTCCAAGCTCAAAGAATTTATTGTTATCAATGAGCGATTTCTTGGTTTTATTGGAATCACGAACATATTTAATCTGATTCGTATATGAATCGGTATTAGTAACCAACACTTTCTCAAAAGATTTGATATTTCTTCTGAAACCGTTTATTTTAGGGTTTTTCTGCAAATTATCCCAAAAGAAGTATAATTTATGATTATATGTTAGTTCTACCGGGGTTTCGTTTTCCAAAGCAGAAAGATTGTTTGAATGCATATTGGCAAAATCGCCGACTGCATTCAATAAATGATTTACCTTGGTTTTGTCCCCGTTTTTATAAGCCTCTATAGCTTCAATGGCCTTCTTCTTGCCATCAATCATAACAGGAACAAATTTTTCGGAACGATTATCACCCATGGCAATATTTTCAATCAGATAATCACTGTTCAATTTATAATTGTCAGTATCAGAGGCATCATTAGAGCTGGAAGATGTCAATTTTTCATGCATTTTTTTTGAATCAAGACATGCTCCGAGAACCAGAGCTGTAACAATTTCATCATCCAATTCTTCCGGCACATCTATAGTAATGTTATTATATTCGGACTTTTCATTTTCTTTATTTGAGCATCTATCCGGAACTTTTCCCTTAGGACCATATATGCCAATAAAAATATCAGATGAATTGTTGTATGAATTCTGATTTTTATCCAAATCTTCCACAAATTTCTTATTATAACGATCTAGTTTCTCTTCCGGAGACAAATTTATTTTGATAAATGGATTATTGGACAGCCCCGGAATAAAAATGTTACCCTTACCCAAAAGCCCCCCGTTCATATATGCTTTATATAATTCCGGAGTAACTACTTTAGGCATTTTAACAACGATTTTTGGCTTCGCCGCCCCGGAATTATTGGTTTTTATATCAGAATTTGTATTATCATTTGAGTTTCCGATGTTTATATTTGTGTTATCAATGTTGTTGGTAGAATTTTCAATATTGATATTTGTGTTTTCGATGTTATTATTTGAGTTTTCAATGTTTATATCTGTGTTATCTATGTTGTTATTGTCGCTTGAACTGCTTCTTCTGTCATTCTCATCATATTCCTTCATCTTAAAATCCTCCATTATGTTTATTTGTGATTACATTAAAAATACGATTAATTATATGTTACCAATTTTACAATTAAAATGTATTAAAAACAAGTATTTTAGTCCGAATATCTGGTAAAACAAGCAATTTTAACGCTTGCATTATCATTATAATTTACATTGCGTTACAAATGTGTAACAGTAATGTGACAGTAATATGAAGCTAATATGAACAATATTAAATCTTTAATATTTGTTGCAATTCCCGAGAGAGTGTAATAATATTTAAGCGAAGAGAAGCTGAGCCGGACAATATATATTTAAAATGTATCGAGTAAGGCGAGGCTGTGTATAAGAACTTTAAAACCCCGGCTTGAAACGATTTTAAATACTAACTTTAAAACAGAATTCAAACCAGACTAAAACAGAATTCAAACCAGACTAAAACAGAATTTAAGTTATAACTAAAAACAGAATTCAAGTTATAACTAAAAACAGAATTCAAACCAGACTAAAACAGGATTTAAGTCATAACTAAAAACAGAATTCAAACCAGACTCAAAACAGAATTCAAGTTATAACTAAAAACAGAATTCAAGCCATAACTAAAAACAGAATTCAAAACATAACTAAAAACAGAAAGTTCACACTCAACAGGAAATTATCACAAGAAAGGATGAAAAAGATGAAATTTAATTTTATTAAAGGAGTAGTTTCATTTGCGGCGCTTTCACTTATGGTTTCATTAGGTGCTGTAGGTTGTGGAAAAGATGATGATTCAAGCAAAACTTCTGAGGTTACAGTAAGCAGTTCCTCCGAGACAAGTACGGACGAAGGTACAAGTTCAAGTGCTACAGCTAATACGGATACTGACGATGATGCAGATGATATCGATGATGCTGACGATGGTGATGACGATGGCGACGATGGCGATGATGCAGATGATATCGATGATACAGACGATGACGATGTTCATCCGATAAATGTAAAGCTGGAGCAACATTCATTGTATAATTACTCGGAAAAATATGATAATGAGCTTATAGATGCAAGATTTGAAGAAATCTTTTTGGATGAGGAAGATATGCCTGAGCTTACAGCCAGCCTGGAAGAGTTTTCAAAGGAAGGTTCCGCGGAAGCAAGAAAGCTCTATAAGGATGGACTGAAAAATGCAAAAGAGAATATAAAGATTTTGGATGAGGATTATTATTTAGCCAGTCAGCTCGATATTAGTATAAATATGGTACGTACCGATACCGAGGTGCTTAGTTTTGTGAGCGATGTCTATGAATACTGGGGTGGAGCCCACGGTGGAAATCTAATCAAGGGACATAATTTTGATTCACAGACCGGTGAAGAATTGAAGCTGACAGACATTATATCTGATGTGGATGCACTTCCGGAAATCGTTGAAAACCGACTTGACGATGAGAGGGAAAATATAGATTATCTTGTGGACATAAAACAATATTTGAAAAAATATTTTAAGCCTAAGAACTTAGATATGGTGGAATGGGTGCTCACATCCGAAGGAGTGGAATTTATATTCAACCAATATGAAATTGCTACATTTGCTGATGGAGTAATAACCGTGGACATCTCATACGATGAGGAGCCGGATATATTTACGGACCGTTATAATAATGCACCGGACGACTATGCAATGGATCTGGACGAGGGATTCAGCGTAAAACTTGATGTTGACGATGATGACGATATAGATACGATTCAAGCATATACCACTAAAGATGTGGACGACATCATGATAAATAAAATCCATTTCAACATAAACGGCAAGGAAATCACTAAGAAGATTTCCGGATATTCTGCAAATATGCAACTAATCCACAAGGATGATAAAACATTTTTATATATAGTTATGACTGGGGATAATGATTACGAAATGCTCTACATCTACAGAGTTACCGATAACAATATCCAGCAGGTACTGAAGGATGGAATGTATGGATTCAGAACAGACTATAATACAGGTGATGAAAGACCTACTGATTATCTCAAGGATGAATACTCATCATCATTCTATCCGATTACAGATCCGGATGAATTCTATCTGGATGGAAGATTTAATATACTTTCAACCTCCGGCGGATATGCACGATTTGCCATGGGTTCAAACGGAAAGCCTGAACTTCTCGATGAATACTATACACTGACAAGCTTCAGGGATAGAGAGCCATTCATAACAGTCAAGAAAGATATCGAATGTAAGGAAGCAGA
>JAILOA010000289.1 GCA_024691065.1 Lachnospiraceae bacterium
TCCCTCCCGGCCTTCTGTGAAAGCACGTTTTCCGGCTTATTTACAACAATTATATTTTCATCTTCATATAACAGATTATCTTTTATTAAATGTAACTGATCGCCAATAGTTTCACCGGAATTTTTATCAAATTTTTTTTCGGATTTTTCATTTTTATTTCCGGAATATTTACTGAAATTTCCATAATTTCCGTCGGAATTTTTATTAAAT
This sequence comes from Lachnospiraceae bacterium, assembly GCA_024691065.1. GTDB lineage: Bacteria > Bacillota > Clostridia > Lachnospirales > Lachnospiraceae > JAEEJA01. The sequence continues at coordinate 211 of JAILOA010000289.1, forward strand.
TTTATAATGGATTTTTCATTTTTATTTTCAGAATTTTTTCTGAAATTCCCTTTGTTATCAACTGTATTTTTGCCAATTTTACTTTCGGAATTTTCATTATTATTTCCGGAATTCATATTAGAATTCCAATTACTTTCACCGGAATATTTTGTTACATTTTGATTATGATTCCCGGCAATATCATCTCCGGCAAATTTATCAAAAGTTTCATCACTGAAAAATATTTGAATCTCATCTGTAGCCTTGATAAGCTCATTGCCATCGGCCTTTTTGCCGTTTAAGACAATATTTTTCTTTCTAAGCATCTTATACAAAAAACCGGACGATGCATTTGGCAATATTTTTCTCAAATACAATATTAACCTTTGTCCCTCAACCTGCTTCTCAACCACAAATAATTTCAAAACTCACACCTGCTTTATCAAACTTTTTTCTTATTCAAATACCAAAAATTTATACTTGAAAATTTTTAATCTTTTTTACCAAAATTTAAAACAAATATTTTTATCTTCAAAAATCGGGATTTTCCTGAAAAAATAATAATATCATCTTTATGAGACATCTATACAATCAGCGACTTTATAAATCTAAGCACATCCTCATAAGCCTTCTTTTCCTTATCCCCAAAGCCATCTTTTTTTCTGGAAACAAGCTTTAATTCTTCCTCAAATTTTTTCTCGCTGTCAACAACGAGAACCTTGTATTTATCGGAAATTCCCCGTACACCATCCTTCAAATAATCCTGAATATATTTAGGGGAGGATTCGTACTTTTTACCCTTCTTTTTTGCCCTGCAAAGTCCGATAACTGCATTGTTTCCCACATAAATGTAATCCATGCACATAACCTTTTCCTCAGAGGTTATAACCACTGCAGAAATAAGCAGTCCCGTTTCCTTATTCACATAAGAATTAAATTTTGTAAATTCCTCTTCAGGAACATTTTTTTGTGGAATTGTTATAATCAGACGTGTCAGATATCTTGCACCCGGAAGAACAAAAAGAATGGCAACAATTGTAAAAACATTTCTATTTGATTTATCATTCAAAAAAAATCCAACAAAGAAAATTGTGAGAGCAATCACAAGCAATATCACAATTTTAATTGCTACACTTTTTTTCATATAAGTAATGTATCCGTAATCTCCCGGACTTTTCTTATTTTTCATAATATTTCTAATTCCCTGATTTTTTCTATTTTTTACACCGAAGGCTCTCTAGGCTTCAATCTTTATTTCCAAACTGAAAGCTCTTTAACCTTCAATCTTTGTTTCCAAATCAAAGGCTCTTTCCGCCTTCAACTCTTATTCCAAACTGAAAGCTCTTTAACCTTCAATCCTTATTTCCAAACCGAAAACCCTTTGACCTTCAACTCTTATTTCCAGCCCGAAGGCTCTTCGCCTTCAAACTTCATTACAGATCAATGGCTCTTTAGCCCTCAACCCGATTTCAGAAGAGGCCTTAACCCCTTCCGAAATAAATAAGCTTTTACACTTCATTCAAAATCAATTTTCAACTCTCTGTGCCTTATAATTCTCTGCCAGAACATCAAGCTGTCTCTCAAACTGCCTGAGAAGTTCATGATCATCGGTCGCAAAAATCTCATAAAATTCATCCTGAATCTTCTTGATTTCACGCTTGCTGGCAACGCTGTACAAATTCTCGATATTACTTAAAATATCGCTGACCATAACAGCCTTTTCTTTATTTGTATTCTGTGCGTCCATAATTTCCTCACGCACGGAAGACATCTCGTTATCCAAAAATCCAACGGCATTAGCCGCAGAAAGCAGACGCTCTCTGACATCCTGAGGAATATTTCCCTTATACTTATATTGAAGCGAGTGCTCAATCGTAGACCAAAAGTTCATGGCAAGGGTACGAATCTGAATCTCAACCTCAAGCTTCTTAGGACCTGAAATAGTTTCAACGGTATAAAATGCAATTACATGATAACTTCTGTAACCGCTATCCTTTGCGCTTGAAATATAATCCTTCTCGTTTTTAACCTCCAGGTCGCTTCTGTTATGAATGATATCGACAACCTTCTCGATATCCTCGACGAACTGACAGATAACCCTTATACCGGCAATATCTTCAATGTTTTTCTCAATCATTTCTACATTATCAAGATTAACACCCTTACGCTGAGCCTTCTCCAGAATACTGTAAATACGTTTCACACGCCCGCTCACTTCCTCAATAGGCGAATAAATACCATTATCCTGGTACTCCTTTTTAATATTATTAAATTTAACAACAAGCTCGTCTACCGCCTGTCTGTATGGATCAAGTATCCTTCTCCAAAGCTGTATTTCCATCCATTCACCTCTAAATCCTTTAATTATTAAATCAGGCAAAATATATTCGTCACATCCAAGTAGTTATTACCCCATACAAGTTTCTTACAAATGTAAACCTATAAATCCTATTTTTTATACTTCAGTAAATCCAACTTCTTTTTAATTATCAGCAAAACAGTTTATTTATAAGCCTTCTTAAACTAATCTCTGCTCCTGATAATTAAACTTTTCAACAACTTATTTAAAAGTCTCTTTATCAAATTCCTTTATTTTCTCGGCAACTTCATTTGTGGCACCACTGTTCCAGTGGCATCCGTCACCGGCATCACAACTGCCCTTTAGATATCCTTCATCATCCTTAAGTACATCGGAATAATCATAAAAATATACATTATCCTTTGAATCAGCATATTCTTCATAGGCCTTATTAAATTCATTCACCTTTTTCGGTGTAGGAATATTAAGGCT
>JAILOA010000298.1 GCA_024691065.1 Lachnospiraceae bacterium
CGTACAGTTATTGAGAATGCCGCAAGAGAGCCGCACATCGTTGATGTTGCGAACTTCCTTAATAGTATGGGTGCCAGAATAAGAGGTGCCGGTACTGATAAGATTAGAATAAACGGTGTTGAGAAACTTCATTCCTCGGAATATTCAATAGTTCCTGATATGATAGAGGCCGGTACATTTATGATTGCCGCTGCCGCTACCAAGGGAGATGTTGTTATCAGAAATGTTGTGCCTAAGCACTTGGAGGCTACCAGTGTTAAGCTTCTTGAAATCGGCGCTACCGTTGAAGAGTTTGATGATGCAGTCAGAGTTTCTTCTAATTCGAGACTGGGTCATACTCAGATTAAGACTCTTCCGTATCCTGGTTTTCCGACTGATATGCAGCCGCAGATTTCTATGCTTCTTGCGCTTTCACAGGGTGCCAGCACAGTTACCGAGAGTATATTTGAGAATCGCTTCCGCTATGTTGATGAACTTAGTCGTATGGGAGCTAACATAAAAGTTGAGGGCAATACAGCGATTATCGAGGGTGTTGCCGGATTTACCGGGGCAGCAATTACCGCTCCTGACCTTCGTGCAGGTGCCGCACTTGTTATTGCCGGTCTTGTAGCTGACGGATATACTATGATTGATTCTATCAAATTTATCGAGCGTGGCTATGAGGACTTTGAGGACAAACTTACAACGTTGGGCGCACGCATTAAGAAGGTGCCTGTTGGCGATGAGAGGGAAATCCAAAAGTTCAAAATGACTTCATAAACTGGTTAATTAGGACGAGTCAAAAGCTCGTCCTCTTTTATAGAAAGGTTTTTAATTATGAAGAGAGGCCTATTTATAACTCTTGAGGGAATTGACGGCTCAGGAAAATCTACACAAGTTAATCTTTTGAAAAATAACATTAATAAGGCGAATCATGCATGTTATACCACGGTTGAACCTTCCGACGGTCCGCTCGGCGCTATGCTTAGAACGGTGCTTTCCGGTCGTGTTAAGATGGATGAATCGGCTATGGCAGCGCTTTTTGCCGCAGACCGCCTGGATCACATTACTAATGATGTCAATGGAATCCGCGATAAGGTTATAAAAGGAACGACTGTTGTTTGCGATCGTTATTTACTTTCTTCCTACGCTTATCAAAGTGTACGTTCACCTTTGGACTGGGTTATAGATCTCAATCGTCAGGCAAAAACATTGCTACCTGTTGACTTAACTATATTTATAGATGTTACTCCTGAGGTTGCTATTAAACGAATTACAGCAAACCGCTCAAGCCGTGATTTATTTGAATCCAAGGAGATGCTTACCGCAGTTCGTGACAAATATCTTGAATTGATTGAAGAGCTTGGCGAGGAAGAAAACATTATAATTGTAAACGGTGACCAGTCTGTTGAGGATCTTTCCGATGAAATCTGGGAGAAGGTCTCACAGCTTTATGATAAAAACTAATAATATAAATCGAAAATTGGCTATGGTTACATTTATATCAAATCCAATTTTCACGGAAGTCTGAGGATACATATATGGCAGATTTTAAAGATATAATCGGACAGGAGCACATTAAGAAAAATCTCCTTTCCGCTATTGCTAAAAATAAGCCTTCGCACGCGTACATAATTGCGGGTGAGCAGGGAAACGGACGAACCATGCTGACGGAGGCATTTATTAAAACTTTACTTTGTACCGGAAATATTGAGAAGAAGCATTCGATTCGCTTCCATCTTCAGGAAAATCCGAGTGATTTGAAGGCTGTTCTTGGTTTGGACGCCTGTGACATATGTAAGTCCTGCCTGCAGTCCGAGTCTCACAATAATCCTGATGTTACTTATGTTACTCATGAGGGTGCAAGTATTTCCGTTGATGACATACGTGAGCAGGTTAATAACAGGGTGGATATCAAGCCGCTCGTTTCGGATTATAAGATTTTCGTTATCCGTGATGCCGACAAGATGACCGAAGAGGCGCAAAATGCTCTGCTTAAGACTATTGAGGAGCCGCCTGAGTATGTTATCATAATTCTTATTTCCGAGAATGAAAATACATTGCTTTCGACTATTCTTTCGAGATGTGTTGTTCTTAAGACCCGTCCGATTGACAAGAAGACTATCGCAGAGTACCTTTCAAATACGCTTCAGATGGAGCCTTACAGTGCCGAGATTGCTGCTAATTTCTGCCAGGGAAATATGGGGCGGGCGATACATTTTGCCGGTTCGGAAAATTTTATAGAGCTTAAGAATTCGGTTCTTTCGCTTATGAAGCGTATAGACAGTATGCTTGCGGTTGACATCGTCGATGCAATCAATAAAATTGCCGAGGACAGGCAGCAGATAAATGATTATCTTGATTTGATGCTCCTTTGGTACAGGGACATTTTGATGTTTAAGGTTACGAAGGATGCGAATATTCTTTTGTATAAGGATGAATATTCTGCTATCTCGGAGCAGGCGAGCAAGCGTGGATACGAGGATATCGAACATATCATTGACGGTATCAGTACTGCGAAGCTTAGACTTGCTGCAAATGTTAATTTCGAGACGGCTATCGAGCTTATGCTTTTGAATATCAAGGATGGATGTTAATAATTTCCCGATTGATGTAAGTTGGCTTTGATTTTCTTTTAACCGGAATTTTTCTTTTGACCGGTTGGGGCTGATTTATGTTGATGTAAGTATGCTTTGAAGGTTGAATATGATTTTATTTTGACCGGTTGGGGCTGATTTGGGTAATTAATGAATCGGGGCGTGCAAACGTTCAAATAATAAGGATGGAAATATATAAATGACTACGATTATAGGTGTTAGATTTAAAACTAACAGTAAAATATATTATTTTGATCCGACGGGCTTCGATGTGAAGACCAAGGATTATATTATAGTGGAAACCGCGAGGGGTATTGAGTTCGGTGAGGTTGTGCTTGGTCCTAAGGATGTGGATGACAGCAGAATCGTTGCTCCGCTTAAGCCTATTATAAGAATCGCTACTCTCGCTGATTTCCGTACAATGGAAGAAAATAAACAAAAGGAAAAAGAGGCATTTGCCATTTGTCTTGAGAAAATACAGAATCACGGTTTGGAAATGAAACTTATTGATTCCGAGTATACATTTGACAGAAGTAAGCTCCTTTTTTACTTTACGGCAGACGGAAGAATCGATTTCCGTGAGCTTGTAAAGGATTTGGCGGCGGTTTTCCGTACCAGAATCGAGCTGAGACAAATCGGTGTTCGTGATGAGACCCGTATGATTGGCGGTTATGGAATCTGTGGCAGACCGCTTTGTTGTTCTAACTATCTTTCGGATTTTGCGCCGGTTTCAATCAAGATGGCGAAGGATCAGGGACTTTCTCTTAATCCTTCTAAGATTTCGGGGGTCTGCGGAAGACTTATGTGCTGTCTGCAAAATGAAGAAGAGGCGTATTTACATTTAAACAGTACTCTTCCTGACATCGGTTCACGTGTTAAGACAATCGATGGTTTCACCGGTGAAGTGCAGCGCCTGAGTGTTCTTAAGCAGAGAGTTACTGTATTAATCGAGACTGATAACGACGAGAAAGAGGTTCGTGAATATCCTGTCAATGACTTGGAATATTCCGGACAGGTTAGATCTTCGCATAAGTCCTTTGTTCCGTCACTTCCGGAGGAAGAGGCTATCGATGAGGCTTCTCTTAAGGAGCTTCAGCTTATGGAAAATGAGGACAACCGCGAGCGTATCGAGGCAGCCATCAATGATGACCTGCTCCCTCAGAATGCAAGGCTCAAGCATTATCCTAAGGGTGATAAGAAGCCAAAGAAAAAGGAGAAAAAGCAGCCAAGGGATCCGCAAATAAAGGTTCCTTCAAAAAAGGATCCTTCACTAAAAAATCCACAACTTAAGAATCCTAATTCTAAGAATTCTTCAAAGAAAAATCCTTCCAAGAAGAATTCTAATGCAAAGAACATAAATCCTAAGAATTCTTCGGGGAAGAATTTTAATCCACATGACAAGCATTTTAACAGGGAGTCCTATGGAAACAGAAAAGGAAATAAAGGGTCTAAAGAGGGTTGATTTCGCGGCTGATTCAGCGAAAGGCGAGCCGGATAATGGGCCTATGGTAAGCGATACTGCGGGCGAGCCGGATAATGGTTCTATGATGAGTGATACTGTAGGCGAGTCGGATGATGGTTCTATGATGAGTAAGGACCTGAAATTCGAGCTCCGCGAGGGCGAGCGCCTGGATGACCTGCAGCGTGATAACCTGAAAATCATTCAGGATCCGTCACTGTTTTGTTTTGGAATTGATGCAATTTTGCTTTCGGCCTTTGCGAAAGCGAAGCGCTCCGCTAAGATTCTGGATATGTGCTCGGGTAATGGCATTATCCCGATTTTACTTAGTTCGAGGCTTGATGCTAGTCATATAACAGCTTTGGAACTCCAGGAATCCTCCTGTTCTCTTGCTAACCGCTCCGTACAGGGGAATAACCTTCAGGATTTAATTACGGTTGTTCAAGGGGATGCGAAGGACAGCCGGAAGCTTTTCGGGTACAATGCATTTGATGCAATTACTGTTAATCCCCCTTATATAAAGGGTTCTAACGGACTCAATAATCCTAATGAGGCTTTAAATATAGCGAGACATGAGATTTTCTGCTCGCTGGAGGACATAGCGCGTGAAAGCGCCGCTGTTCTTAAGCCGGGCGGGAAGATTTTTATGATTCATAAGCCTTTCAGGTTGGTGGAGATATTTGATTGCTTTTTAAGATACAGGCTGGAACCTAAGCGGCTTCGCTTCATCCAGTCCAAGGCGGACTCCGAGCCTTCGATGGTTCTTGTGGAGGCAGCACTTGATGGTGGGCGGGAGCTAAAGGTTATGCCGCCGCTTATTATTTATAAGGATGCGGGTGGATACACCGACGAGGTTTTGGAGATTTACGGGGTTACTCAGTGAGTGGTTTTGGAGATTTACGGGGTTACCCGGTGATGGTTTTAGAGATTTACGGGGTTACCCGGTGATGAGTTTAGAGATTTACGGGGTTACCCGGTGAAAAATTTTCGAGATTTACGGGGTTACCCGGTGAGAAATTTTCGAGATTTACGGGGTTACCCAGTGATGGTTTTGGAGATTTACGGGGTTACCCGGTGAGGATTAATAGAGGTAATATGGATGCCGGTTTTATCGGTGCTGAGAAAGGATTACATATGCCTGCTACATTATATATATGTGCAACACCTATTGGAAATTTGGAAGATATTACCCTGAGGGTGCTCAGGATACTTAAAGAAGCCGATTTGATTGCTGCGGAGGACACTCGCAACACTCTCCGGCTTCTAAATCATTTTGAAATAAAAAATACATTGACCAGTTATCATGAGTTCAATAAATACGACAAGGCGGATGAGCTGGTTGGGCTTCTGCTCGAGGGAAAAAGCATTGCCCTTGTTACAGATGCCGGAACGCCTGCTATATCGGACCCGGGCGAGGTTATCGTTCGAAAAGCCATTGAAAATGGAATTCCGGTTACGAGCTTGCCGGGTGCCTGTGCACTTATTGATGCTCTTACGATTTCGGGGCAACCGACCAGAAGATTTGCATTTGAAGCATTTCTCCCACGTGACAAAAAGGAGCGTACGCGTGTCCTTACGGAACTAAAAAATGAAACCAGGACGATTATAATCTACGAGGCTCCGCATCATTTGAAAAATACACTCAAAGACTTGTTTGAAAGCTTAGGTGACAGGGAGATTTCGCTTTGCCGGGAGCTTACTAAGATTCATGAGGAAAGGCTTATTTTTAAGCTTTCCGAGGCGATTAATTATTATAATGAAAATGATCCGCGAGGCGAATATGTTCTCGTTATCCGTGGAAAAAGTTTTGAGGAGCTTGAAACCGAAGCACGTGCTTCATGGGAAAATATGGAGTTAAATGAGCATATGCAGCTTTACCTGGACCGGGGTATGGATAAGAAAACTGCTATGAAACAGGTTGCTAAGGACCGCGGGATTTCAAAACGCGAGGTTTATAATTTGTTATTGGAGAAATAAAGGACCGCGGGATTTCAAAACGCGAGGTTTATAATTTGTTATTGGAGAAATAAACGACCGTATGATTTAATAACGCGAGGTTTATAATTTGTTCTTGGAGAAATAGCAACCCATATACAGGAAGGATT
>JAILOA010000368.1 GCA_024691065.1 Lachnospiraceae bacterium
GGAGGTATTCTGGAGACAGACGATCCAAACTTTAAAGAAAAGAAGAAAAAACTTGATAAAGGATATGAGCCATATCGTATCAATCATCTTTCATGGTGGGAGCAGGAACTTGCTACCGAGGAAGAAATGCAGGAAGGCAGAGACAACCTCCGTAAGCATGATTATACAGTGGATTTTATCATTACGCATTGCTGCTCCAGTAGTACACAAGTGCTGATCGGAGGATCCTTTTACAAGCCGGATCGGGAAACGGATTACCTTGAATTTATTAAGAACTATGCAAATTACAAGAAGTGGTTCTTCGGTCATTACCACGATAACAGAAACATATTTGATAAGGAGATTCTTATTTACGAGCAGATGATAAGAATCTGGTAAAGGAAGTGATTTAAATGATTTTATACACGAGTGATCTTCATTTCGGACACGCAAATGTAGTTGGCTTCGACCACAGACCTTTTGCGGATAGAGACGAAATGGATCATGTGCTGATAGAACTTTGGAATGGGCGAGTGCAGCCGAATGACACTGTCTATATTGTAGGAGATCTGTGCTACCGGAGCGGACGACGCCGGAGTGGTATTTGCGACAGTTGAAAGGGCACAAGATCCTAATTTTGGGGAATCACGATCTGCCTATTTTGGATAATCCAAAGGCTCTCCACTATCTTGAAGGTGTTGAGAAAATGATGCATATCCAAGATGGTGATTTCCAACAAGAAAATAAAGGAGTGCGTTATGAAAAATATTAGAATAAAATATGATTTTTCACATGGCCCAATATGGAAAGATGTGCTCGACTTAAGCACCGGGAAGTGGTTAACAGGCATAAGTGTAATAGACAATGATATGGCTTTATCTGTTCTGAACGAAGAGGCCGAAAAGGAATATTCTTCCTTATATTCGTTTGACAATGATGGAGTTCTTCATTTTAATGAAAAAATGTATAAGCAGAAGAAAAACAATCTTCAGTCCCTTGTACAAACCATTGTTTTAAGAATTAACTCACTAAATGATGGGACTTATGTGGTGGTTGATGAGGAGACTCCTAAATTACTTCAAGAAAAATATTCAGTAAATCACAAAATGTTCTCAACTTCGGTCAATGTCATTAAGTTAAAACAAAACCAATAAAAATCACCCGTCACCGAGATAATATCAAAAGTGCCGAGTGATTTTTTAATTTAGCTATTAATATCTTTTTTTTAATTCTTTTGGAATTTGTAAATTATATTTTTGAATATAATATGTTGAAGAGTTAGACTAAGATAATTCTCCATCTGTTCCTATAGATTAATTCATTACTTTTTCGGCGATCATATCAGAAAGAGCCATATTTACAAGCTTATCCGGATCCGATTCGGGTCTTATCCATTCATCTATAAGATGCTCAGGCATGATCAGAGGCATCCTGTTATGAATAAATTGTATATTATCCGCAGCCTCTCTTGTAAGGATTACAAAAACAGGCATATTGTTTTCTAAACGATACAGTCCGCAAAGCCAAGTGACAGACAACCCTTTTGGTTGGATTGAATACTTATCCCCGGTAATTGTTTTTCCGTTACTGCCTGTTATATGGCTCCATTCATAATAATATGAAGCAGGGACTATGCATCTGTGGGATTTCCAGTCATTCTTAAAAGTTGGCTTTTCCGATGCGGTCTCAACTCTTGCATTTATAAAAAGCCTTTGTCGTCCCTGATATCCCCACTTCATTGGAAATACAGACTGTTTACCGGATCTGTTGGGTGCGATTACAGGTACTACATCTGCAGGATTTATTTCACCGTAAGTCTTAACAGGATCTGTATCGTTCCATTTCCTAACGAGAGAAGATTTCTGCATCTTTTCGATATAAGGTATTGTTTCAGTTGTTTTTTCAAGATAATATCGACCGCACATATATAGTTTCCATACATTTTTGATTTTTTATTTGTATTATATCACCTGTCAGGTATACTTCAGCATTAGTGTTTGGCATTAATTTGAAAAGGTTTTTAATGTGTCCTAAAGAATATACAGATATGCATTGCTAATTCATTGAATT
>JAILOA010000444.1 GCA_024691065.1 Lachnospiraceae bacterium
GAACTCGAATTGCCTGAGGTTACGGAGCCTGAGTTGCTCGTAGAACTCGAATTGCCTGAGGTTCCGGAGGTTGACTTGCTTGTGCTTCCTGAGTCGGAGTCCGGCGCTTCATTTGCATCATGGATACTTGCAACAACGTGGTTGTTATCTATAAAACCATAGTTATTTTTTTTGGAAAATGTATCGGACGCGTCGGAAGTCTCAGAATTATCTATTATTTCAGAAGTCCCCGTGTTGGTAGTGGTTTCAGAAGCTCCTGTGTTGTTAGTGGTTTCAGAAGTCCCCGTGTTGGTAGTGGTTTCAGAAGCCCCTGTGTTATTAGTGTTTTCAGAAGTCCCCGTGTTGGTAGTGTTTGTGTTTGCCGAAATATTTGTATCAAACGAGTTTGAAACATTATTAAATGTATCGCTTGTTTCAGCTGCTAAAGAGAGCTCACCGGGAAATCCTGACATCATGAGAGATGTCGTAAGTAAAAAAGCAAGATATTTTTTTGTGTTCATAACAGGTCCCCTCTCATAGTTACTTTAATTTTTTTTTATTATATAAGGACTTATTTTGTCGATATAAGAGTTTTTCTTCATATATAAATATTATATATGAAAAAGCTTAATTTGTACATAAAACTGATTGCAGTTATTTAGCTTTAATTTAAAATCACAAAATAGATTGCGACATTAAAAGATAAATCGCTAAATTAAAAATTAATTGCGACATTATAAGATAAATTGCTACATTAAAAATTAAATCGTAACATTTAAAAGTAAAATCAAATCAAGTCGTAATATTTAAAAGTAAAATCAAATCAAGTCGTAATATTTGTAAGTATAAAGTAAATCCCAACATTTTCAAGCATCTGTCATAATATAAAAATCTATCAAAATAATGTGTCAAAAATGTGGGTGTTGTTTGTTTAATAATTGACAATTCAGATATGGCATTTATTTATTAAATGAAGAAAAAATTATGTTATAAAAAAGGTGCTTGATTTATTTTGTTATAGATTTATAATATAAGTATTATACGAATTCGAGCGAGAATTTTTCACTTTTTACATGAAATAATTTATCAGATACTGTGGTTTTTTGGCAGTTGATGACTGCCTAAATTCCGCGACAGGTCTCTCAGGCGGGGCTTTACATATCTGAATAATTATAAATAATATTTCACATTCACGCATAATATTTATGTCTGGTGAAAACAGGAGGACAATATGAAAAGATTTATTACATTTTTAGTTGTACTGGCGATGCTTATTAGCCCGGTAAATGTAACGAATGCAGCAGCTTTAAACCCGGCATGTGTCACGGCTGATTCAGACGCTACGGACAATTCAGACGCTACGGCCGAAGATACCACATCTGATGAAGATTTGGTACCAATTGAAGTGGCAGAGAATGTATACGTGAAGGGTTCCCAGAGGGTCAAAGATTATTTTGACAATATGGATATGATGGAGAGAATCGAACAAATGATAATGCCATCATACAGGGTATTTGACGGTGAGAATGTTTCTGAATTAAAATCCGACAAGATTATTGAACAAATTCATAAGCACAATTTTGCAGGTATTACTCTTTTTGCCGAGAATTGTAAAACGACAGAACAAACCGTCCGTTTAATCGATTCCCTGCAGACCGAGAATCAAAAAGAGAACAAGAACAGGCCACAGTATTTCATTGCTACGGATCAGGAAGGTGGCCGTGTTACAAGACTTGGTACCGGAACACAGCTTACCGGAAATATGGGACTTGCAGCTACGGGAAATACTCAAAATGCAGTGAGAGCCGGTGAAATTATCGGCGAAGAATTAAGTAGCATCGGCATTAATACAAATTACGGTCCTGTAATGGATGTAAATAATAATCCTGCAAATCCTGTAATAGGTCTTCGTTCATTTTCGGATGATCCGCAAATGGTGTCAGACTATGGAGTGGCTTATTTACAAGGGTTAATGGACCAAAATGTAATCGGAACCTTGAAGCATTTTCCGGGACATGGTGACACGGATGTGGACAGCCATACAGGATTTCCGATTGTCGATAAAAGCTATGATGAACTCATGGAGAATGAGCTCGTTCCTTTTAAGGCTTGTATAGATGCAGGCGCAGAAATGATTATGACCGCGCATATACAATATCCTCAAATTGAGAAGGAAAAGATTGAAACCTTAGATAATACTGAGGTTACATTGCCTGCAACTATGTCTAAGGAAATAATAACCAATATTCTCAGAGGTAAGTTAGGTTACGAGGGAGTGGTTGTTACGGATGCCCTTAATATGGACGCAATTGCCAAGAATTTTGGAAGATTCCAGGCTGCATCTTATGCCATAAATGCAGGCGTCGATATACTTCTTTGGCCTGTAGTAGTCGAAAATGAAGAAGATATAGAGGATTTTGAAAACTACCTGGAACAACTGTATTATTTGGTGATGAATAAAATAATTGATTTTCAAAAGATAAATGAAGCGGTTGTGCGTATATTAAAGCTTAAAGATAAGAAAGGGCTTCTTTCGGAGTACAGCAGTTCAGATCTCGAGGAGCGCGTTACTGAGGCTAAGAAAAATGTAGGCTGCAAGGACCATCATAGTGATGAGTGGAAGATTGCAAGGTCTGCTATTACGATGGTAAAGAATGATAGCGTGCTTCCTGTCGATATGAATAATCAGGATAAGAAGGTAATTATCCTGAATCACGACTCGGATTACACACTTTCTGCCAAGTTTGCGTTAGATACATTGAAGAACAGTGGAAAGATGGATAAGGAAGCTGACATATCGGAGACTACATTTAACGATAAGGAGATAGACGACATAAAGCCTTACATCGATGATAAGGATATTGTAATTATTGTAAATGGAACGCACAACCAGGCGGCACTTTCAAATGAGAATTCGGCTAAGGTTTCGGATATGATTGATTATGCACATTCACTGGGCTCAAAGGTAATATATGTAAGCTATAGTCTTCCGTATGATGTTGCAAGATTTCAGTCGGCGGATGCGATTTTAATTGCATATTCAACCAGGGCTATGACTGAAATTCCTGATTTTAGCTCCGGTGAAGTGGTTCAGTATGGACCATGTGTTCCGGCCGCTATTTATAAGATATTTAATCCGGATGA
>JAILOA010000461.1 GCA_024691065.1 Lachnospiraceae bacterium
AGTATAAATGATAATACAAGAACCATAATATGATGGATGTCAGGCTTTTTCTTCAAAGATAATGTCGCTTTGTAATTATCTGCCTTTGCCTCTTTCATATTATGATTTTTATCGTCTTTGGCATCTGCCTTTGCCTCTTTCATATTATGATTTTTATCGTCTTTGGCATCTGTCTTTGCCTCGGTTTCATTAATGTTTTTGTCAAATTTATTGTCAATCTTATTATCACCGGCTACATTTGCCTGATTATGCCTCTTTTTCTTCTTTGACATTTACTTCCTCTTTCTTATCATTTGTATTTTTTTCATCAATAATATACATAGGTCGTCTTTTTACTTCAAGATAGGTTTTGGCAAGATACTGACCTATGATTCCAAGCGAAAACATTTGTATTCCTGCTATAAAACTGATTATGCAGACCATGGAAGGCCAGCCGGCTACAGGATCTCCGTATAAAAGCTTTCGTACAATGATAAATATAACAAATATAATAGCAACAAGACACATTAAAAGTCCCATAGCTGAGGATAGTACCAAAGGAGTAGTGGAAAATGCAACTATTCCCTCTATGCTATATTTAAACAGTTTCCAAAAAGACCATTTGGTCTCGCCGGCCACTCTCTCAACATTTTCAAATTCAATCCATTTGGTTTTGAATCCGACAGAACCGAATATTCCCTTTGAAAACCAGTTATATTCTTTCATTTGCAATAGGGCACCGACAAATTTTCTGTTCATCATTCGATAGTCTCGTGCTCCGTCCATTATATCCGCATCCGAGATTTTTCCCATCAGCTTATAAAACATTCTGGCAAAAAATGATCTTATAGGCGGCTCGCCCTTTCGGGTCACCCTTCTTGTAGCGGCTGAATCATATTCACCGCTGCTTACATAACTATACATTTCCGGCAGAAGCGCAGGCGGATCCTGTAAATCGGCATCCATAATTACGACATAGTCACCGGTTGCATGATCAAGACCGGCTTTCATAGCTGCATCTTTGCCGAAATTTCTGGAGAAAAATACATATCTCACATTATTATATTTACTTTCCAAATCAAGTATTACATTTCTTGTATTGTCCGAAGAACCATCATCTATGAATAAAACTTCAAATTCAACATTGTTCATGGTTTCTATAACCTTGTGTAACTCCTCGTAAAAAAGAGGCAATGCGGTTTCTTCGTTATAGCAGGGAACTATCACGGAAATTAAATCACTCATCTTAAAGCTCCTATATAATCTGAATTTAACAAGTATTTATTATGATGAAGACCGTATAAGGTAACATCATTCGGTAAAAAATATTTACACATCTTTAAATTTTAGCATTTATCCGATTTAAAAGCAATAATAAACAATATCTAATATATACTTTTCATTATAAATTTCTTTTATATTTTATACATTTATGTTAGAATGTTTCGTATACTTGAGATATAACGGGGGATTTGATTTTATTATCGGGAATTAATATGATATAAACTTTACGGAAGATATAGATGAGCATAAAAAGTAAGTATTGGGAAACATAATAATTTTGAATTCCATACATAAATTGATATGATTTAAGGCAATAGGAGGATAAATGGATACTAAAATAAAAGCAAAAGAACAATCAATAAAACTAAGTAGCGTCGGTAATGCCAGAGAACTGGGCGGTTATAAAACTATGGATGGGAGAACGGTTAAGCATGGTATGCTTTTACGAACCGCTGCCATAAATAATATTTCAGATGATGATATAAAGATTCTTGTAAAAGATTATAATCTGTCTGTGGTTGTCGATTTCAGGATGAAAATGGAAGCAAAAAGTAATCCGGATCCTGAAATTCCCGGAGTTAAAAATTGTCATTTCAGTATTATTGATGAAAATAGTTTTAAAATGTTTGAGAAAGATGGGATGACCGTCAATATGAAACCAAAAACTCCCGAAGAACAGTTTAAAATGCTTAAATACGGATTCGAACTCGGTATGGTGGGTGAGAAGATGTATATAAATTTTCTGAAGGCTATTCCCGGAATCGAAGGATATAAAGCTTTTTTTAGGGAACTAATAAATCTTTCAAAAGACAGTTCAATCTTATTTCATTGCACACAGGGAAAAGACCGTACAGGCCTGGCAGCGATGCTTATTTTGGCGGTACTTGATGTAAGTGAAGATACAATAATTGAAGATTATACATTTACAAATGTTTTCAACGCCGGATTGATTGAAAAAGAACATATGTTCCTGAAGTCGATGGGGCTTGAAGGAGAGGAGCTTCGTAAATTTATGATAGCAATGGATGAGGTTTCTCCGGGTACTATGATAAATGTAATCAATTGGATGAAGGATAATTATGGTTCGATTAAAGAATATGTTATTAATGTTTTAGAAATATCCGGGGATGAAATCGCAGAACTGAAGAACAAATTCACGGAGTAAATAAAGCTTATCGACCGGCTCTTGACATATAATAAAAAAGTGAGATGATATTATGAAATTTTTATTGGTAGGAATTAATTCAAAATATATACATAGCAATCCGGCTATATATTCACTCTATGCATATTCCGAAAAAATGTATGGTGATATTATAGATTTGGCGGAATATACAATAAATCAGAAAACGGAAGAGATACTTGCCGATATTTACGAAAAAAAACCGGATGCAATCGGTTTTTCCTGTTATATTTGGAATTGGAATGTAATTCGAGAATTATTGTCTGATTTGACCAAGGTTCTGCCGGGGACGGATATCTGGCTGGGAGGACCTCAGGTAAGCTATATAGCTAAAGAGGTTTTGGATGATTTTTCAAATGTAAAGGGAGTAATTATCGGTGAGGGTGAAATAACCTTCAGTGAAGTCGTCGGTGTTTATATGAATCAGGATAACAAGGATTTTACGGGGGTTTTCGGACTTTGCCTCAGATCGGGATTCACACCGCCGAGAGAAACGGCTGATTTTAGCACACTGCCCTTTATGTACCATAGTACAGAGCCTTTTAATAACAGAATTATATATTATGAAAGTAGCAGAGGGTGTCCTTACAGATGCAGTTATTGTCTGTCCTCCATAGATAAGACCCTTAGAATCCGTGATATGGAGCTTGTAAAAAAAGAATTAAAATTCTTTTTGGACAACAATGTGCCTCAGGTAAAGTTTGTAGACAGAACCTTTAACTGTGTGCATGAGCATGCAATGGCAGTTTGGCAGTTTTTGTATGAAAATGATAATGGTATTACCAATTTTCATTTTGAAATATCAGCTGATATTATTAAGGATGAAGAGATAGAACTTTTAAAGAAACTGAGACCGGGGCAGGTGCAACTGGAGATTGGCGTGCAGACTGCAAATGAAAAAACTCTTGATGCGATTAACAGAAAGATGAATTTGGAGAGGCTTCGATATGTTGTTTCGGAAATAAAAAATAATCATAATATTCATCAACACTTAGATCTAATAGCAGGGCTTCCTTATGAGGATTATGAAAGCTTCGGAAAGTCTTTTGACAGAGTATATGAAATGCGTCCCGATCAGCTTCAGCTCGGTTTTCTCAAGGTGTTAAGCGGTACGTTGATTTCAAGTCAAATTGAAGAATTCGGTATAGCTTATACGAAACAGCCGCCGTATGAAGTTCTTTATACAAAATGGCTCTCCTATGATGATGTAATCAGATTGAAGAAGATAGAAGAAATGGTGGAGCTTTATTATAACAGTAACCAGTTTATGAATACCTTAGAGTTCCTTGTGAGGGCATTTTCATCTCCATTTGCAATGTTTGAAGCATTATCGGATTTCTTTGAAATAAACGGCTATTTTGTAAACAGTCCTTCAAGGGTGTATCGTTATGAGGTTCTTTTGAATTTTGCTTCTGAATACGACTTTTTAAACAGGGAAATATATAAGGAATTACTGACTTTTGACCTGTATCTGAGGGAGAATATGAAGAGTCGCCCGGGATTTTGTACTGATATAAATGCTGATATACATAAGGATTTCAGACATAATTTTTACCGTAATGAAGAAAAGGAAAGAAAGTATCTGCCAAATCTGGAACAATACAACAGAAGACAGCTTTCCGGAATTACTCATTTGGAACCGTTTAATTATCCGGTTTGGGATATAGAGAGACTGACTTCTTATTCGAATAAGGTTGTGAAGGCTGAAAATGCAGATGTTTTGGCAGATGAAGATGATGGAAATGATAATAAAAATGAGAATTTATCGCTACATTATGTTCTTTTTGATTATTCCATAAGGAATCCATTATCTCATGAAGCTTTTACAATTAAGCTTTAGAAGTAAAAATAAGAGGAGAAAAATTAAATGAAATACAGATTCTTTAGTGAAGGATTTTTCGGATATGGGCAGGAAGGGGATTTTCAGATATTTGGTTTTTGGCATTTTTTACCTATAATTCTGGCGATTATAGCTATAATTTTAACTTCGAAAAATAAGAAAAAAATAAGGGAGTGGAAGTGGGAAACAAGATTCAGATATGTTCTTTCATTTGTGATGTTAATGGCCGAGATGTCCTTTTTTTGGAGACTTTTATATGTGGGATCTGAAGGAAAATACGATACATTGACAACAAAGCTGCCATTTCAATTATGTCAATGGGGACTTATATGTTGTGTATTTATGGTTATATCTCTTAATGATACATTGTTTAATATTAATTTTTATGTTACGTTCATTGGTGCCGTCATAGCCTTGATTTCACCTGTGGTAATTACACGTACCGGACCAACGTATTTCAGATATTATCAATTCTGGCTTGAGCACCTGCTTCCTATATATTCTACATATTACGTGATGGTAGTTCATAAGAAGCGTCCCAAATACAGAGGTCTTTGGTTATCATACTTGCTTATTTTTGTGTTATGTATTCCCGCAACAATTGCAAACTTTTCATTTCCTGAGTCAAATTATCTCTACTTAAGACAAAATATCCCTATATTTCCCGATAATTATGCGGTTAGAGTGGTAATTTACAGTGTGATTTTTATTTTTCTGTTTCATGTTATATTTTTTATACAACGTGCGGTATATGGACGGAGTGAAAAGAATAAACCAAAGGATAAATAGACAGAAAAAGAATGAGTGATTTTATTTAATATAATAAAATCCATAATAAGATATAATATTTAAATAAAATTATAAAAGAGGAACATATGGATAAAATTTTAGAGGTTAGGAATTTGCATAAAACCTATGGCAGTAATGAAAATGCAGTAAAAGCCCTGGACGGGATAGACCTGGATGTTTTTGAGGGGGAACTTCTGATTGTATTAGGCAGTAGCGGAAGCGGGAAATCCACCTTGTTAAATATGCTTGGTGGTATGGATAAGCCTGATGACGGAAGTATATGCTTCAGAGGCAGGGAAATCAGTAAACTGAATGACAGGGAACTTACAAATTACAGAAAAGATAATATTGGATTTATATTTCAGGCTTTTAATTTGATCGGAGAGCTAACTGTTTATGAAAATGTATTAATCGCTGCCAATATCAAAAAGAATTCGCAAATAGTTGAGAAAACCCTCGAACTGGTAGGGATTGGTGATAAAAAAGACAAATATCCGTCCCGGTTGTCAGGTGGGGAGCAACAGCGTGTGGCGATTGCAAGGGCAATTGCGGGAAGTGCCGATATTCTTCTTTGCGATGAGCCGACAGGCGCCCTGGATTACGAAACAGGAAAGCAGATTCTTATACAATTGGAAATTTTGGCAAAAAAATATAATAAAACAGTGGTTATTGTTACTCATACAAAGGAAATTGCAGAGATGGGAGACAGGGTTATAAAGATGAAGGATGGACACATTCTTTCGATAAAAGAAAATGTAAATCCCGTATCTGCAAATGATTTAGAGTGGTAGGTGAAGAAGTGGTTTTTATAATACTGTGAAAACAAGTTATTTGACGGAAAAAGATAAAAATAATAATCACTAGATTAAAAAAAGATTATAAACAGAAAGGATAGAATGAAAAGGTATGAAGAAAGCCCTCATTCGCGCAATAATTAAGAGGTTCGGAAAATTATTTATTGCTATGATGATTGTGTCTTCTTTGGGGTTTGGGCTTATGTTGGGTATGGGTAATGGTTTTTTATCACTAAAAAATAGTTTAAATGATTATTTGGAGGAGATGAATTATCCGGATGCTGTCATAATGACGGATATTACAACAAGAGAGGATATTGACAGGATTTCAAAAGTATCAGGAGTGGAGAAGGTAGATGCAAGACTGAACGGAAATCTTGTGGTTCAAAGCAAAGAAGGAAGGTGCTTATCCGTGCAGGCAATGACCTATGAACCGGATGAGTTTCAGAAATTTTATTATTGGGAAAAGACAGATACAAAAGATGAAGATGCTATACTTCTGGAAGAGGATTTTGCAAAAAATAATAATTTTCATACCGGTGATAAGATTACGGTCAGAATGGATGATAAATCAAAAGAATGCACGGTCGGCGGACTGGTTTCCAGGCCGGAGATGTTTGCATACCGTAAGATTTACGGTGTGGAAGTTATAAGTTCGGAAGTCGGATTTATATATATACCGGGTGAACTCTTAAAAAAAATTGATAATAGAGAATATGATGATG
>JAILOA010000038.1 GCA_024691065.1 Lachnospiraceae bacterium
GGAATCTAAATTGCTTTCAAAGAGAAAGCAGGTAACACATATCTGATATCGGTAGTGCGGTAAAATATCGTAATATTCATATCAATATTTGAACTTCAAAGATACAAAGAGGTAAAGATGTCTTACGTAGCATTATATAGAAAGTTTCGTCCAAATGATTTTGAAGATGTAAAGGGACAGGAACATATAGTAACAACATTAAAAAATGAAGTAAAAAACAGTCGAATTGGTCATGCTTACCTGTTCTGCGGAACCCGTGGAACAGGTAAGACTACTATAGCCAAAATTCTTGCAAGGGCGGTAAACTGCGAGAATCCCAAGGACGGAAGCCCATGTAATGAGTGTCCGACCTGTCGGGCCATAAATGAACAAAGATCCTTTAATGTAGTGGAGATAGATGCCGCTTCAAACAATGGTGTTTCAAATATTAGAGATATCATCGAGGAAGTTCGTTATGCGCCGACCGAAGGAAAGTACAGAGTTTACATAATAGACGAGGTTCATATGCTTTCGAACGGAGCATTTAACGCCCTTTTAAAAACTTTGGAGGAACCGCCTTCATATGTAATTTTCATTCTGGCTACCACTGAGCCACATAAAATTCCGATTACCATTCTATCGAGATGTCAAAGGTATGATTTCAAACGTATTTCCATACAGACTATATCGGATCGCTTATTGGAGCTTACCGAGAAAGAGGGGGTAAGCCTTAATCAAGATGCGTCCGATTATATTGCAAAGGTTGCGGACGGGTCTATGAGAGATGCGCTGAGTCTCCTCGACCAATGCATTGCATTTTATCCGAATGAGACACTTGATATGGATAAGACATTACAGGTGCTCGGAGCGGTAGATCAGAAGGTTTACGAGGATTTATTCCGTGCGATGACAGCCGGGAAGATTACGGAATGCGTAAATATAATCAACAATTTGATTGATTACGGCAAGGAACTGACGCAGTTTGTCAGTGAATATATATGGCATATAAGGAATATTTTGATTACAAAAACCATAAACGGTGATAAGAATATAGTCGATGCCAGCGAGGAGACTTTCGAGCATATCAGGGAAGAGATGAATCTCTGCAGTGCCGATGAGATGATACGCTACATTAAGGTATTATCGGCTCTTTCGCAGGAAATCAGATACTCCACCCAGAAGAGGGTGGCTGTTGAGATTTGCTTCATAAGGCTTTGCACACCACAGATGGATGCCGAGCAGGATTTGGGTAATGTTAAGGTTCGTCTTAGCAATGTCGAGAGGAAGATGGAAGATGCTCTCAACGGAATTACCGTAGTTTCGGCTAATGCCGTAGCAAATGTAACTAACCCTTCCGGTTCTTCGGATGATAATAATTTATCGAAGGAAGAAGAGATTAAAAAAAAGAAGGAGTTAGCTAATGCGCTTCCTGAAGATATAAAGGAGCTTATTTCCAGATGGGCAGAGCTTATGGGAAGGGTTGGAATGCCGCTTTCTGCTTTTCTTGACAGGGAATCGGCAGTAAAAACCATAACTCCGGAAAAGAAATTGAATCTTACATTCAGGGAGGCTCCTAAGCTTAACTTCTTTAAACGTGAGGAAGAAGAGAAGAAGCGTGAGCTTGAGCAGGCAATCGAGGATATGCTTGGGAAACATGTGGATATTGTGCTTACGCTTGATAATACAACCAAGATTGACGAAGATCTTGCTGAGCTTAGCAAATATATAAATCAAGACTTATTGGTAACATCCGATTAAATAGGGCTTAAGGTTGTTAATCGGCTGTTAAAGCGGTAGTTGCCTGTAAGGCCGGATTTAAGGTTATGAATCGGCGGGGAAAGCTGAAATTGCCGGGAAGGTATGGCTTAAGGTTGTTAATCGGTAGAAAGTTCGGTAGTTGCCGGACCTGTATTGGATTTATATCAATTGATTTTTAAAAATAGGTTTACATATAGTTTATTTTGCTTTAAAATATAAATTTGCATAAATGTTTTTAATTACATTTTTAAATTACATTTTGCAGAAAAATGATTATTAATTTATATATGTGCTCCGCGGATTATGTGAAGGGACTAAAGTTTGGAATATGCCAACGGGCATAAATCCGGGCTTCTTTCTGTTTTTGCGGACGGAATATGAAAAAAATAACCGGGAGGATTTATTATGGCTAAAAAAGGTGGATTCCAGGGCGGAATGCCGGGAAACATGAACAATCTTATGAAGCAGGCACAGCGTATGCAGCGTCAGATGGAGGAAAAGCAGAAGGAACTTGAAACTGCTGAATTTGAAGCTCAGTCCGGTGGTGGAGCTGTTAAAGTTAAGGTAAACGGTCAAAGAGAGGTACTTAAGGTTACTCTTGATCCGGAAGCAGTAGATCCTGATGATGTTGAAATGCTTGAGGATTTAATTATGGTTGCGGTTAATGATGCTCTTGGTCAGGTAGACAGTGCTTCACAGGATGCATTTTCCGGACTTACAGGAGGTCTCGGCGGTGGCATGGGAGGCCTTGGAGGTTTATTCTAATCATAAGTGAATCGAAGGAGTTCGGTGCATTTGGCTTAATATAGGTGAATCGAAGGAGTTCGGTACATTTGGCATAAAAAAAGAAAATTAGGAAAATAAAATGGATTTATACGGAGAAAAAATCGGAAATCTTGTATCACAGCTTTCCAGACTTCCCGGAATTGGGGCTAAAAGTGCTCAGAGGCTTGCTTTCCATATAATCAATATGCCTCATGACCAGGTGGTTGCCCTGACAAATTCCATGATTAACGCAAAAGAAAATGTGCATTATTGCAAAGAGTGCTGTACATTTACGGATGGCGATGTTTGCAGTATTTGCGCTAACGAGAAGCGTAACCATAAGGTTATAATGGTCGTGGAAAATACCAGGGATTTGGCGGCATATGAGAAAACCGGAAAATATGATGGTGTATATCATGTATTACATGGGGCAATTTCCCCAATGCTGGGTATAGGTCCTCAGGATATAAAGCTTAGAGAGCTTATGGTGCGTCTCGCAGGAGATGTTGATGAAATTATCATAGCTACCAACAAAAACCTGGAGGGTGATGCAACCGCAGCTTATATAAGCAAGCTGGTAAAGCCTATGGGAATCAAGGTTACCAGGATTGCAAGTGGCGTGCCGGTTGGAGGAAACCTGGAATATATCGATGAAGTGACATTATTAAGGGCGTTGGAAGGCAGAACGAACTTATAGGATTAAAGTTTTATTTTATATGGAGATAGGTTAATGAAGGGAAATAGAGAAAAAAATCCCGACAATTTAATAGATAAAAACGGTTCCAAAGATTCCGGGGAAATGTATGTTGTTTCCGAGGATTACGGTGATGTAGAGGAATCGGAGAAAAGCTATGAGGAGCTATTGGACGATGATGAGGATTCAGGTTCGGATGTGCCTGTAGAAAGGGACAAAGGGCGTTCTAAAGATAAAGTTTCACGGGACGGGTCTTTTGATGAGGAGTCCGGAAATGAGTTTTCAGAAGATGAGCCCGAAGATGAAACCGTTGATGGTGATTTCGAAGATGAGCCCGGGGATGAGACTGTTGATGGCGTGTTCGAAGATGAGAACGGAGTTCGTTATGAAACCATAAGTGATTACGGTGATGATAACGGGAAGGATAATCGAAGGGCAGCAGAGGATTTCGAAGAGGAATCTGATGAAGAGGATTTGGATGAGGCCGAAGAATCTAAGTATTACGGGTCCGATGGTGATGATTATATAGTTGATGATGAGTATGGCGATGACGATGATGATACCGAATCTATGGAAGAATATGTCGAGAGACATATTAAGAGAAGAAAAATCATCAGAATCATAGTTATTTGTCTGGTTTGTGCTTTGGTAATATTTGTGGCGGTTATCGTCGGTTTGTATTACTATGGGTACGAATATAAGGGAATCAGTAGTGAAAAAAGCATAAAGCGTGAGGACAGCAATACCGTTGTATATGAAAGCTATGACGAAAAGCTTGTAAAATACAGCCGTGACGGAATGGCAATAATCGGAAAAGACGGAAGACAGGAGTTCAATGTCAGCTTCGATATGGTAAATCCTCATATAGATATTTGCGGTTCTTGCATAGTAGTCGCGGACGTGGGAGGAAAGAGCGTCTGTGTTTACGACGGTAAGAATAAAACAAAGGTTATAAATACTGATTTTAATGTGCTTTCAGCTGTTATTTCTTCAAAGGGAGTAACTGCTGTGCTTATGGAGGATACGGCCTCAAACATTATAAAGATTTACAAACCGTTTGACGCAACAAACAATCTGGTAGCGGAAATACCTACAAATGTCGATTCGGGATATCCTGTATCCATGGATATTTCACCTGATTCCGAAACGGTTGTAACTTCGTATGTTTCCATAACCAATCAAAATGTTGTTTCCAAGCTTACATTTTACAATTTCTCGGACATAGGACAGAATGTTAACAACAATATGGTTGGAAATAAGGAATATGAAGACAGGCTTATAGCCGATGTCAGGTTTGTTGATTCGGATAATCTGATATCTTTTGATGATACAGGTTTTACATATTGGGAAAATATGGGTTCTCCAAAGGAAAAATTCTCGGTGAAAACCAAACATGATATGAATTCTGTTATGTTTAACATTGATTATATCGGTTACATTGAGAAATACGGAAAAAATAACGATCAATATATGCTTCATGTATATGATTCCAAAGGAAAACGGCTTTTATCAAAGAAGGTGGATTTCGAATATCAAAATGCTATGCTTCATGATAAAGAGGTCATCGTATATTCCGGCGGAAAATGTGAAATTTTCAGAGTGAATGGAACTAAAAAGCTTTCATATAAAACAGACGGGCATTTAAAATATTTTCTCCCGGGTGAGGGCTTAAGAAATTATTATGTAATAAATGAAACCAAGATAAACTTAGTGAAACTTAAGATTTTACCGTAGTTTCAGGAGGCAATTAATAATCAGGAGAGTATTTTATTATGAGTAATAATAAAGGGAAAAACAACAATAAGAAGGTTGCTAATACGGCTAAGAGTAATGCCGGGAATAATGCAAATAAGAATAACACAAACAAGAATAACACAAACAAGAATAACACAAACAGGAATAACACAAACAAGAATAACACATCTAAGAATAATACAACCGGGACTAATTCGGTAAATAAGAATTCTTCAAATAACAAAAATTATGGAAGAAATAAAGCTAAAAATGCCCAACCAAGTGAGAAGAAGTATTCATTTTTTGCACTTGTACCGATTATTGCTTTACTTTCATTTATTCCGCTCATTGCTTATAATAAAACATATGAGACAGGATTAACCAAGTATGACTGGTATACAAGCCATGAGGCATCTACCGATTTCTTCTTGTATTGGAAGATGGTCTGGATAATCGTAGCTGTGGCATATATGGTTATTTCGGTATTTGTATTGTGGTTCTTTGCGGAGGAAAAGTTATTTAAGGCAAAGATACTTATTCCGGCTGCTGTTTATGGTGTTATTTCATTTATTTCAGCCTTTACATCTATTGATTCACATTACTCATTTAGCGGAATTTTCGAGCAATTCGAGCCGGTTTGGGTATTGGTAGGGTATATGATAATGCTTTACTACACGGCTATGATGTGTCAGAGGGTGAATTCCGTGGAACGTCTTCTAAAATGGTTCGTTGTAGGTATTACACTTATGGTTTTACTGGGAATGACCCAGGTTTTAAAGATGGACTTCTTTAGAACTCCAACCGGTAACTGGTATATGACACACAATTCCGATGCCGGATTGCAGTTTAACTTTGAACTCGGACGTCCGTATTTGACAGTTTATAATCCAAACTATATAGGTTTTTATGCTGCACTTGTTGTACCTGTACTTATTTCGCTTGCATTTGCTGTAAAAACCATATGGAAAAAGGCTTTATATATTGTGCTTGCATTGTGTTCATTTGCAATTCTTTTTGCATCTCAGTCCCGTGCAGGTATCGTATGTCTCGTATTTTCATTGATTGTAATGATTCTTTGTGCCAGAAAGCTTATTTTCTCGAATAAGAAAACAGCCATCGGCGGAATTGTGGCAATTGCGGTAGTAATAGTAGCATTTATAGGTGTAAATGCTGCCAGCGGAAATGTACTTATGACCCGTCTTAAAGAAATGTTCAATACCGCTGATGAGTATCACGCACTTAAGAGTATTGACACAGGTGACGGTGCCGTAACCATTACTTACAATGAAGATGTTTTAAATGTACAGATATTGGCTGATGAAGAAGGCAACAGATATCTTAATTTCTTTGATGCGAGCGGAGAACAGGTAGCTTCGGAAAATGGAACGATTACAGATCCACGTTTTCCGTTTACATACAGTTTTGATCCGAATAATGTTTATTTCGGAGTAACCATTGAAGGTATTGAATATAAATTTACCAATTCACCTTCGGCATTGAGCAGTAAATATACTGCAGAGGATGATACCTCATATTATTACTATTCCGGCGGGGAGGTTATGTTTAAACTGGTTCCTCATAAGGAAACCGTACCATTCCTCGGAACACATTATCATTTCGCTAATATGCGTGGATTTATCTGGGCAAGGACA
>JAILOA010000049.1 GCA_024691065.1 Lachnospiraceae bacterium
AAGCTAAGGCAGCAGGTTTCGAGAACCTTAAGGGACACAGAAGTGTTGGCGGTATGAGAGCAAGTATTTACAATGCTATGCCACAGGAAGGTGTAGAAAAGCTTGTTGAATTCATGGCTGATTATGAGAAGAAGAACAGCTGATTAAAAATAGCTAAAAAACAGTTGATAAAAACAGCTGATTTAAAAATAGCTAAAAAACAGCTGATAAAAACAGCTGATTAAAAATAGCTGATTAAAAATAGCTAAAAAACAGCTGATTTAAATCAGCTGTTTTAAAAGAATTATTTGGTATAAAACGAAAGGAAGTTTGAAATGTATAAATATGCAACACTTAATCCTATAGCACAGGTTGGTTTGGATGTGCTTACGGATGAATATGTAAAGACAGAGGATGTAAATGAGGCTCAGGCAATATTAGTAAGAAGTGCTTCCATGCACGATATGGAATTATCCGCAAATCTTGAATGTGTAGCACGTGCAGGTGCAGGTGTTAACAACATTCCACTTGATAAATGTGCAGAGCAGGGCGTAGTAGTATTCAATACACCGGGTGCAAATGCTAACGGTGTTAAGGAACTTGTTATGGCCGGAATGCTTCTCGCATGCCGTGATATCTACGGTGGTATGCAGTGGGTTGAAGAGAATAAGACAGACGCAGACATTAATAAAACAATGGAAAAGGCAAAGAAGAACTTTGCCGGAAGCGAAGTAAAGGGCAAGAAGCTCGGTGTTATCGGACTTGGAGCAATCGGTGTACTTGTTGCCAATATGGCTAACCGTATGGGAATGCAGGTTTTCGGTGTTGACCCATATCTTTCGGTTGTAAATGCTGTAACCCTTAACAGAGACGTTACAATCCTTAAGTCTTATGATGAGCTTTACAAGACCTGTGATTTCATCACAATTCATGTACCGCTTCTTGAATCCACCAAGGGAATGCTTAATAAGGATGCGTTTGATAAGATGAAGGAAGGAACAGTAGTTCTTAACTTCTCACGTGATACACTTGTTAATGATGATGATATGGGAGAGGCTCTTAAGTCAGGAAAGGTTGCCAAGTATGTAACAGACTTCCCTAATGCTAAGGTTCTTACATTCCCTAATGTTATTGCAACTCCTCACCTTGGAGCTTCCACAGAGGAATCCGAGGATAACTGTGCTATGATGGCAGCTGAGGAAATCAGGGCCTTCTTAGAGGATGGTAACATCATCAATTCGGTAAATATGCCAAACTGTGATGCAGGAAAGTGTGACAGCGCAGCAAGAATTACAATTATTCATAAGAATAAGCCAAATATGATCGCACAGTTTACACAGCTTTTCGCTAAGGATAATGTAAATATCGCACACTTAACAGATAAGAGCCGCGGTGATTATGCTTATTCCGTAATAGATATTGATGCCGTTTCTACTCAGAAGGTTGTTGATGAGCTTACGGCAATTGACGGTGTAGTAAAGGTAAGAGTTATTAAATAATTGTTTTAAATAACAGATTTATTCTTTAAAGATGATTTGTTAATTATAATTCACCTTACAGAGACTCTAATAATCCAACCGGGTTTTAGGTATATTATTTAGATTTATATTTAATCGATAATTACATAACAATAATAATGAGAATGTTACTATTCCTTCGGGGGTAGTAACATTTTCTAATCTAAAGAAAAATGTTGTAAAGGTATTGTCACATAGGGAAAGAGGGGTTCTATGAAAAAAAGCTTAGAGGAGTCATTTAATGGATTAAGACTGACTGATAGGCAAAAACACATATTTGAAAATGTATATGTTAGCGAGATTAATGTTTCGACAAATCCGAACAGATTAAATGTAAAGATGGTTGGGGATCATCTTGTTGATTTTTTTGAGGTGATAAATTTACGAAGCAGTATTGAGAAGCTTTTGGAAAAGCTTAAATATAAGGTGATGATTGATGACAGATATACGCTTTCCGAGGCCTATACAGCCGAGGATTTCTGGCATGAATACAGAGACAGCATTTATCTGATTATCAAGGATATAAGTAACTTGGATTATTCTATACTTCTAAGCTCCGATGTGAGATTTGAAGGCGAGACATTGTATATTAATTCCGAGAAAAATGAGATAGCAAAGGGCAGGATTGAAACAATCGGAGAATGCATTAAGAATATTTTTCTGATGAAAGCAGGGTTTGAGATAAATGTAGTTACAAAAGCTACAAAGGAAACTGTTGTAAGCGAATCTCAGCCAAATGTTGTGAAGATTGAAAGAAGATATAAAGAAACATCGGAAAATGGCGGGAAAGATTCGAATAATGTTTCTAAAGCAGGTAATGCCACGGCTTCAGGTAAAGGGGCGGATACAGGAGTATCCGATGCAAATGCTGAAGATGTTGATGCTACAGGTACTTTAGTGAAGGGCGGTCCGGAAAACAAAAAGACAGGAAAAAGAGGCTCTGCAACCGATAAAACCGGCAAAAATTCAGAGGACGGCAAAAAGTCCGCCCAGAAAACATCTTCCGATAATACATCAAATACCGGAGCTTCCGGTGCCGGAAATGATATGAATAAAACTAAGGCTTCAGACAATAATCAAGGCAGTGGTGGCTTTGCAAACGGCTCTGATAATAAGTCTTACTTCAATAAATTTAATAAATTCAAAAAGAAAACAGGCAGAAATGTCGATGAAGACTGCTTCTATGGTTGGAACTGCGACGGTGAAATCGTAAAACTTATAGATATCCAGACTGAGATGGATGAGCTTGTCATAAACGGAATGGTTACATCTATAGAAGAGAGAGAACTTAGAAGCGGTAAGTTCTTATTTATGTTCAATATCACCGATTTTACGGACAGTATATCTGCCAAGGTTTTTGTAAAGCCTGAAGACATTGACAGTGTAAGGGACAATGTTAAGAAGGGTAAATTCCTTAAGGTAAAGGGTATTCCTGTTTATGATACATACAGTAAGGAAATATGCCTTAATAATATTCATGGTATGAAAGAAGGCGTTGATACAAGGACATACAGAGAGGATACCTATGATGGAATGAAGAGAGTCGAACTTCATGCCCATACACAGATGAGTGAGACCGATGCTGTAATGAGTGTAAAGGATTATATAAGTACCGCTAAGAGATGGGGACATACGGCGTGCGCCATCACGGATCACGGAGTAGTGCAATCCTTCCCTGATGCAGAGCATTGTCTTGATAAAAATGATCCTTTCAAGGTAATTTACGGTGTAGAAGCATATCTGGTAGATGATAACATAAAGCCGGTATTAAATGACTGTGGACAGGATCTTCAAAATTCCTATGTGGTATTTGATATCGAGACCACCGGAATCGGTGCAAAGACACATAAAATCATAGAATTCGGTGCGGTTAAGGTTGTAAACGGAGAGATTAAAGACAGGTATTCAACATTTGTGAATCCGGAAACACCGATTCCGTATAATATTACAAAGCTTACAAGTATTACGGATGAGGATGTTAAGGATTCGCCAACAATCGAAAAAATACTTCCTGAATTCCTGGAGTTTTCGAAGGGGTCTATTCTGGTTGCGCATAATGCCGGATTCGACTACGGATTTGTGACACATTATGCGAAGGAGCTAGGGCTTGATTCATTCTTTACTGTGGTGGATACGGTAGGAATTGCAAGAATTCTTTTGCCGGATTCAACGGTATTTAATTTAGACAGCGTTGCCAAGAAATTCGGTGTTGTAAATAAGCACCATCACAGAGCGGTGGATGATTCAGAGGCTACAGCGCTTATATTTATAAAAATGCTTGCAGAGCTTCAAAAGATCGGTGTTAAGAAGCTTTCGGACATAAATGTAAAGGCCGGTGAGAGCGAGGAAAACTTAAGGAAAATGTTCCCGTACCATGCAGTTATTCTTGCTAAAAATGAAACCGGAAGAGTTAATTTGTATAGGCTTATATCCGAGTCTCATCTTAAGTATTACGGAGGAAGAGTCGGAAGACCGAAGATGCCTAGAAGCCTTATAGAAAAGTACAGGGAAGGGCTGATTCTGGGTTCTGCATGCTCTTCGGGAGAGCTTTACAGCGCTATAGTAGAAGAAAAAAGTGATGAGGAAATCGATAGAATAGTTAAATTCTACGATTATCTTGAAATACAGCCTGTAGGTAA
>JAILOA010000181.1 GCA_024691065.1 Lachnospiraceae bacterium
CACCGGATTCTTCGGCGGGACCAAGCAAAATTGCGACACCGGGTAGCATTAATTCCCCGGTTGTAACCTCTGCACCTCAGGGAGCACCGGCAAATCAAACCACAGCAACATCTATAGCCGTAACCCCGAAGGAGGGTGATACATTTGAAGAAGGAACATGCAATCTTAAATTTAAAGTAATTTCTGTTCCGGTTAACGATGATCCCGGTACTGTTTCCTGTATCGGAATGATAAATACAAATGTAAAATCACTTGAAATTCCCGATGAAATCACCTTTGCCGGGAAGCAATTCAAGGTAACCCGAATAGGGAACGCTGCATTTTTTAAAAATACAAATATATCGAAGGTCATATTAGGCTCTTACCTCACAAAAATCGGAAACAGGAGCTTTTGTTGCTGCAGAAATATTTCCGGTATAGTTATTCCGGGGAATGTCCGTTTCATAGGCAAACAAGCGTTCGCAAACTGTTCAAGGCTTAAGAGGGTTGTTATTAAAACAAGACTTCTAAAAAAGAGAACTATTGGCAAAAATGCTTTTAAAAATATTTATAAGAAGGCGACCGTCAGGTATCCGAAATCCAAGAGAAGGGTATATAAGCGGATATTCAAAAAAGCCGGCTTCTGACTGTTAATACAAGTGGATATTTTAAAAAAAACGGCATCTGACTGTTAATACAAGTGGATATTTTTAAAAAGCCGGTATCTGACTGTTAATACAAACAGATATTTGTAAAAGCCGGCATCTGACTGAAAATACAAACGGATATTAAAAAGAGCCACCATCACCGGATTTACCGATGATGGCGGCTCTTAATTATTACACTCAATATTTTATTACTTCTTTGTCTTTATCTCTGTCTCGACCCAATCGGAATAGAGCTTAACCTTTTTACTCCCGGATTTTACATTTGCAAAAGCACGAATCCTGATATAATACTTCTTTTTCTTCTCAAGCTTTTTAATCTTTATTTTCTTTTTGGTTGTAGTAACAACCTTGATTTTCTTGTTTTTCGAAAGCTTTTTCCTGGAATAATTTATTTCGTATCCATCGATATTCGGAATCTTCTTCCACTTTAATTTAAAGCCCTTCTTGAGTCTCTTTTCCTTTTTAAGCTCGACACGCTTAGGAATTACATTTACAACAACAGTCTTGCTGACAGTCTCATAATTTGAGCCCGAAGCAGTAATTGTGATTACAGCACTGCCGACGTAGTCCTTTTTAATCGTGACATATCCGAATTGATCTACCGTAATGTCCTTATTGTCGGAAGAATAATTAACAGTGTTACTTATGGCGCATGCATTTAAATTAAACATCTGCTTAAGCCCCTGCACCTTTTGGATAACAGGCTGTAAAATATAAATCTCATTCTTTCGTTTAGCTGCTGCCTTTGTGGCAGGTGTAGCAGTTGAGCCCGGATTAGCTACACTCTTTCTGGTAATAATCTCGTCTGTCTGATTATCCACGGTTACATTGTCTTTTCCAAGTCTGGTAAATTGGCGCGTGATGTTTGCAGAGTCATAGGTTACGTATGTGAAAGCATTGTTTGCGGATCCAATCGCTGTTGAAAGATATCCCGCATGTCCGTAATTAAATGCAATCGGCTGAAGCATGGTTGTATTTTCTGCAAAATTCATGGTACTTGTAATGTTCTGCCCGCTCAGAATATCGAATTCCACCTCATTTTTTGAGTGATTATGTCCGAAAAAGTACATAATATCCATTTTATATTCATTTGCATATTTATTGAGAACATCTACCATCTTGTCGGAATCATTGAGATTGTATTTATTTTCTCCGGCCATTTCCTCTATAGGCTCGTAGGTCTTATAATCCAGGCTTTCAGGCTGGATACCCAATGCATGAAGTCCGGTATGTGCGGAAATCACGATGAGCTCACCCTTATAATTCTGCGCTCTCTGTGAAAGGAACTGGTCAAGCTGTGTAATTGCCGGCGCGTAAGTATATGTCTTGCTTCCATCCTGATTTACAACCTCTGTTGCGGAAAAATTGATTCCATAAACCACAAGTCCCTGGTTGCTGAGACTGTTACTGCCATTCACCTTGGCACTCTCGGAATCACTGTCAAATATAACTCCGATACCGTCTGCGATATCTTCTGTTGCCCCAAGCCCTGACATCAGAGTCTGGGTTGCCGTATAGCCGCCCGATTCGTGGTTTCCGGAAACAAATACCGTGTCCAGACCTCCCAAAGCCCCTTTAATCTTAGGCATGTATATCTTTTCCAACTCATCATCCGAAGCGGTGCCTCCATTTACCCAATCACCGGTACAAATCACGAGTCCCGGAATCATGCCGCCGTTTGCGTTCATCACAGACTTGATTGCATAACCGATTCGCTCGAATTCCTCATGTACATCGGAAAATGTAACGAATGAATTTGGAACAACGCCCGTGCATACGATAAAGTTGATTACATTTGATTTTTCTTTATAATAATAGGTTCCATCGTGACCGGTTATCTCGCAGTAAACCGGATATACACCGTAAGCCAAACCCTCCAGCGAATAAGCCTTGAAAACATTTTTGCCGGCGGTCGATGCATTTTCAGAATCATCATCCTGCTTTTGTTCTTGGCCATTTACGAACCAGGTGATTTTATCAATCGTTATGTCTTTATTATATCCTATCGAAAATGTCGGTGTTTCATACTGACTGTCCTGAAGCACGTATTTCTTCTCCTCAGGCTCCTCGGTTATGCACCTTGAAAGGGTTTCCCCGCCGGTAAATATGTCAATTTTCGCCGCAGCTGCCTTGCTCTTTGTGCATGAAAACTTATTATCGTTAAATGTAACGTACCAGGTGTTCGTTCCATCGCTGCATGAAAGCTTGCTGTCGGCATATGTCCACGAATAGGCAGTGCTTGTGCTCTCGAAGGTTACACCGGAATCGGCACAGAACATTGTATAACCATCCACTCCGCTTATACCAAGGCCCTTGTTTCCGACCGAATCTACCCTGTAGGTATATGTAAATGTATTAACCCCGTCGCCCTCTGTCGAAAGCACGGTTTCGGTATTACCATTTTCATTTTTCACACCGATTATATAATCCTGACCGGAAACAAATGCATCAACCTTGTAATACTTGGTATTATTCATATTAATGATTCCATTTTTAATGGAAAATGAAGAAGCCTGCATTTGAAATTGAGAAATCGCCGGGCTTTCTGTTGCAACCGCCGGCTCTGTTGCAACCGCCTGACCGGTTGATTCCGCCGGGCTTTCTGTTGCATTTGCCGTAGTACCGGTTTCGTCAACCTCCTCAGCCAACACTTTTTTTGCTGAATTTTTCTCACCGCCTAATGAATCAAATTCTCCCGGAACACCCGATATCATCACTGCTGCAGCAAGAATCACGGTAACTGATTTTCTAAATAATTTTGTTTTTTTCATAATAAAAATCCCTTCTTGTAAATATCAAACTGCACTTATCATTTTAACAATAACTACTAATCACATTTCCTCCTTAAAATTCTACTATATATATATTATTTTTCAAGGTTTTGAATGTTACAATTTAATTATATTTAAGTTACATTTTATTAAATCCAAATACATTACCCTCCTGATGTATTGTAAAAAAAGCACCTGAACCCCTGCATATAGGAGTTTAGGTGCTTATTATACCAAAGCGGACATTCCTTAGTCCGCTTCGCTTAACACTATTCGCTTGAAATATGAGTGTAGCTTCGCTTAAATCAATTACACTTGAAATGCGTGTGTAGCTTCTCTTAACGCTATTCGCTAGAAATGCGTATGTTGCTTACTTTTTATTCAACTGCCATTATATTTTAATTCATCTCATCCAATGTAGCGTAAGAATCAATTGCCCCGTACTTTGATATACTGATTCCGCTGTACTTTGTCGAGAACTTGAGATATCCCGCGGCCTGCTCCTCGGTTATATCAACCACATTTTCAGGTGTGACATCGTCGCGAAGCAACTGGAACAAGAATGATCCGATAAATGCATCGCCCGCTCCCGTGGTGTCTACCGGCTTTACGCCGCTACCCGGAGCAGTTACATGAATCTTGTCCGTATAAATCTCGGA
>JAILOA010000059.1 GCA_024691065.1 Lachnospiraceae bacterium
TTTACCGGATGTTGCCGTAAATACATAATTACTTACATTACCTTCGTCTGACTTCTTTGTAAGTGTTCCTGCTGTACTGTCATCTAATGACCATTTTGCTGTACTTGTTGTATCTTCGTCCAATGTAACCCTGAGATTTACGGATGTATTCTTGTAAACGCTTAATATATAGTCATCATTGTATTCTTCAGATGTTCCATCGCTATTTACAAGTTCAAATTTAATGCTTGTATTAGTCTTATTTACCGATACATTACATGTATCATATATTGAATTATCTTCGGCACTCTTAGCTGTTACTGTTACAGTTCCTGCCTTCTTAGGTATAACCTTTACTTCTGCGCCGCTTACTGTGGTTTCGCTTGAAAGAGTTGCAATTGAAGTATCGGAAATCTCCCAATTAATATCCTGGTTTCCGGCATCGCTTGGTGTTATTGTACCTACAAGAGCTTTACCTGCCGAGTCACCGGAAACATCGAGTGTAAGCGAGCTTAAATCAATGTCAACTGCTGTAACCTTAACAGCCTCAACAGTAATTGTAAGAGTAGCAGTCTTAGTACCTGCCTTTGCAGTTACTGTAACCTCTGTATCCTCACTCACTCTTCCTGCCTTAACAGTAACGCTGTCAGCTATTATGCTGTCCGTTGTAATTGCATTTCCTTCTGAATCAGTAAATGCAAGCACATCGCTGTCTGAAGTAGTCCATGTAACAGTCTTATCGGTAGCATTCTCCGGAAGTACTGTTGCCTTAAGGCTCAATGTCTCGCTCGCCTCGAGTGTCTGCGCTTCTGAAATATTCATACTTACGCTCGTTACATCTACCTCTGTAACTGTCACCGTAAGTTCAGCTGTTGCTGTACCGGTCTCGGTCTCGCAGCTTGCTATTACCTTAGCTGTTCCCGGCTTAAGACCTGTGATTGTAATCTTATCTCCTGCCGAAGCCGAAAGAATTCCATCTGAAGACATAGTTGCACTTGAAGATGAAAGTCTTAAAATGCTTGTATCGGCAGAGGTCCATGTTACGCCCTTAACGGTAGAAGATATATTTTCTCCGACAAGTGCCGAATAAACTGTTGTTGAAGCATTATCCTTAATCTCTAAGCTGCTTGTTTCTTCACTGCTGCTATTGTAAATCTTAATTCCTGTTGCATAATTTGGTGTGATATTTATACTTATTGTCTCTGTATAATCACCCTTATCCGAACCTACGGTAAATGTAACCGGTGAAGCAGAATCTGTAACCTTAAGCGCTGTTACCGTAAATGTACCGTCCGAATTCTTAACTCCGGTTGCATAATCATTCGAAAATGCAGTCCAGATTATATCACTATATGTTGCATTTGAAGGATCTGCTGACGCTTTGAATATCAATGAACCGCCTTCATTAATTGATGTTACGTTATCTGATATTGTTACTGTTGATCCTTCCGAATCCTTAACTGTAACAGCAATATCGGTAACCTTTCTCTTAGAAACCGTTACATTTACAGTATCTGTCTTGGATCCGCATGTTGCTGTAATTGTAACACTTCCCGGTGCCACTGCTGTAGCTACACCCGTCTGTGAATCAATTGTCATGACATCTGTATCGGATGATGCCCATGTAACAGTCTTATTTGTTGCATCGAAAGGTGATACCGAAGCTTCAAATGTAACTTCATCCTCAGGATAAATTGTATCCGGAAGAGTTGATGTAATATCCACGCTTTCAACAGCTACCACTGTCTTTGTAACCGTAACCTTACAGGTTGCTGTGTAAGTCTCATTAGATCTGTTAGTTATGGTTGCTGTGATTGTTGTAGTTCCTTCTTTTAATGCAGTTATCTTTCCACTTGAAACAGTAGCTACCGTCTCAACACTTGAAGTCCATTTAACAGCTGCTGTACTGTCTGTTGTATCAGTAGGTGTAAGATTTGCTGTAAGTGTTTGTGTATCACCGGTCTGCATTGCAAGCTCACTTGATGAAAGTGAGATACCCTTTACAGGTGATACAATATGGAATGTCATTTTCTTAAGTATCTTTTCATTATCATCCGATGTAGCGGTAACTATTACGTCTCCGGCACTAAGTGCTGTAAGAGTAACTCCTTCGCCGGACATTATATTCGATTCGGAAATAGATACCTTTTCATTATTTGCTGTCCATGTAATTCCCTTATATGTAGTATTTTCAGGTGATATACTTGAAACAAGAATAATTGCATCACCCTTATTAAGAGTAACATTATCTGAAATCTCTGATCCGTTAAATATAACACTAATGCTCTCAGCTGCAATCTTATTAATTGTGATTGTAAGCTTTGACTGCTGTCCGTTAGATGTTGTTGCCAGGATTTCAACGGTTCCAGGCTTTAAGGCATCCACGGTAATCTCATTACCGATTATTCCCACCTGTGAATAATCACTGCCTGACTCTAACTCAATACTGTTAATGGTATCGGTACTTCCCTCAGGTAACAAAGCGGCAGTGAATTTATAGCTGTCTCCAACACTCATCTCTGCTGTATAAGCATTGTCGGTTCCACCAACCGTTACATCATCCGATGTGTATCCAACACCTGTTGCTGAAAGTCTTACCTGAACCTTAACCTCAGCCACAATATTATTAGTAGTCTTGGCTCTGACAATTATCGGACCACCGGTCTTAACACCTGTAAGTATTACGCTGTCTCCTGTGGTCTTATCCAAGGAAACAATTGAATCATCGGCTGTTTCCCAGGTAATTGTAGGATCTGTTACAGTTGCACTTGAAATAAGACTTGCACTAAGTGTCAGCTCACCACCCTTTTCAAGTGAAACCGAACCGGTCTTATCCTTTGAAGCTATAACAGTTGAATTCTTAAGAATATTTATATCTGTTGCATATACATTACTTACTGTGATTGTACATGTCTTTGAAACATTTCCTGCAGTAATAGTAAGTGTCTCGGTACCACCCTTGATACCTGTTACCTGGATATTATTGCCGCTCTGAATAAGTGTAGCAGCTCCGTTATCAGTCATCTCAAATGAAATCTCGTCATCTGTTGATGTTCCATCTACTGTGATTACCTTGTAAGTAACCTGTACAGTATCGCCTGCGGTTACATTTACATCACTGACATTAATATCCGTAGCAGGATTCTTTACTGTAATATCACAAACAGCATTCACGCCTGAGCTTGCCGTGATTGTAATCTTAGCACTACCTTTCTTAATACCTGTAACATTTCCCGACGCATCTACAGTTGCAACTGTCCCATCGGAAGAAGACCATGTAAATGTATCTGTTACGGCACCTGACTTTTCACCGGTTGCTGTATAACTAAGCTTAACCGCATCACCGACATTTACAGTTTTGGAAGTATCCATAGTAAGTGTCTTAACAGGATTCTTCTCCTTTGTTACTGTAACCTTGCAAATATTCGAAGTACATATATCTCCGGTATATTTACTTGTAAAGCTTGCTGTTATATTAGCTGTTCCTGCAGCAACAGCAGTAATCTTTCCGTTACCGTCAATTGTAGCAACGGATGAATTATCGCTTGAATACTTAATTGAAGCGCTGTCCTCATCATTTGTGCCAGGTGTAATCGAACCTGCAATAGTTGAATTGCCACCTACAACAAGTGCGACTTCCTCAGGAATTGTAATTGCAGTTCCCGGAACATATACATTTACTTCACATGTATCTGTCTTACCGTTATTTGAACTGGCGGTAATAACTGCCTTTCCTCTTGAAACAGCAGTAACATTTCCTTCGCT
>JAILOA010000190.1 GCA_024691065.1 Lachnospiraceae bacterium
AAACGGCTTCTTAATAAAGTCCATTGCTCCAAGAGAAAGACCCTTTATCTCCGTCCCCTCAAACTCATCCGCCGTCAAAAATATAACCGGCGTCTCCTTACTCTTATCAATCTTCCTAAGCTCCTTAATGGTTTCAAAGCCGTCCATCTCCGGCATCTTGATATCTAAAAGTATAAGATCCGGTGCTTCATTCTCACTTATATACTCCAAAAGCTTAGCCCCTGATTTTATGGCCGTCACACGCATGTTTGCCTTACTCAGAATATGACCTGCCATTTTGAGATTAATCTCATTATCATCTACAACTATTACCCAATCAGACATATCAAACCTCCTAACAACTCATCCCTTTTCATTCTGTCATTCTCCTGTCTAATCCTCATTAATATGTTTCCCATAACAATTATTTGTTTTTTTCGTTACATAAATATTACTGATTTTATAAATCAAAAAATCACTTTCCGGTACATTTTAATCTCCGGTTTTATAAATCCAACAACATTTCCCACAAAACATCGCAAGCAGGGATTTATTATTTCAACCTTATTCTTATCTTATTAACGACATCCTTATATTCCTTTGAAAATGCATCATACAAACCTTTAATCTTGTCTCCGTCCTCTTTTTCCGAAGCCCTTTCGAGCTCCAAAGCCTTATCGGCCAACGATATAACACCGATTGCCCTTGAAGAACTTTGCAGTCCGTGGATCTTAACCTCGAAAATGTACCAATTGCCATTTTCATAAGCCTCATCCAATGCATTTATCCTGCCATCATAATCATTCACAAAGTCTGATAATAGTTCTTTGTAAAAATCGATATCTCCGCCGCAAAAGCTAAGTGCAACTTTTGTATCTAAGCCAATTATATTTAACTCATCAGTCAGGACCGTTTTTACCATTCTACCATTCTTTTCATTTTTTCTCCACTCCAATTTTTTCTTAGGTAGCCATTCGTAGAATTTTTTCTCCATCTGAACGATATCAATAGGTTTAGAGAGGTAATCATCAAAGCCTGCCTCAAGGTATTTTTCCTTGGAACCGGAGATTGCATTTGCTGTAAGCGCTATAACTGCACAGCCCTCACGGATAAGATTCTCCTCCTTTAGTATTTTCAAGGTTTCAACACCATCCATCTTAGGCATCATATGATCAAGAAATACAATATCATATCTTTTATTTCTCATCATTTCAATTGCCTCCCTACCGGACATTGCTTCATCCGGAATTATGCCATTTCGCTTCATTAAGCCCCTGGCAACCTTTAAATTCATCCGGTTATCATCCACCACAAGAACCTCGGCGTCGGTTACAAATAAATATTCCTCAAGCTGATTCTCGTTGGAATGCTTATATTTCTCGGCGAAGTTACCTATAGGATCATCATCTATAATCTCCTGCTTAAGCTCAAACGAGAACGTAGAACCCCTACCGTACTCACTCTCCAGCTTCAGGGAACTTCCCATCATATCCAGGAGCTTGGTAACTACGGACATTCCAAGACCGGTTCCTTCTATATTTCTATTCCTGGTTTCATCCAGTCTTGCAAAAGATTCAAATAATTTTTCCCTGTCCTCCTCACGAATGCCTATACCGGTATCCCTAACGGAAACAAACAAAACAAAATTATCGTCATCCCTCTCCTGAGAGCACATTGTAAGAGTAACCTGCCCCTCCTCGGTATATTTAACAGCATTTGTAAGGAGGTTCATAATAATCTGCCTTATACGGACATCATCACCGTAAAGCGTACTCGGAAGCGTCTCATCTATCTGAATATCAAACTCAAGCCCCTTAGCCTTAGCTCTCTCGGAAATAGAATTAACCAAATCATTTATCATAGATGCAATGCTGTATTTTACAGGAACGAGCTTCATCTTGCCATCCTCAATCTTTGAAAAGTCGAGAATACTGTTAATCAGCGCAAGAAGTGTACGTCCCGAAGAACGGATATTATCAGCATAATCCCTTATTTCATCGTCATCCGTCTCCCTTATAATCATCTCATTCATACCCAAAACTGCATTTATAGGGGTACGAATCTCATGCGACATCTGCGCAAGGAATGAGCTTTTCGCCTTACCTGCGGCAATTGCTGCCTCCGCCGCCTCCGAAAGCTGTCTGTTCGTCTTTTCCTGTATCCTTATAAAGTCACTTAAAAGCTTATAAATCAATATAATACAGATAAGAAATGCTATGATACAGGAAAGTGTATATATAATAACATGTCCATAAATCTTCCATGCGTTGGAAACAACATAAACCGTGAAGTTTGATTCTTCATTACGGCAGGCAAAAAGTATCTTATGTGTACCATCATAATCCTTAATAAAATGTGCCCTGTTCTCATCAGGCCTTATTTCACCGTATATGAGACTCTGAACATTGGTAATTTTATTCTGGCTCATCTGATAACCACCGTATGGGTGATTTATAATCTCACCCTCCGGATCCACCAAAAATGCATATCCATTTTCGGAATAACTGTCACCCAGTATTTCCACAAGCTTATCCATAAAGAAATCTATACCGAATATTCCCAAAAAATCTCCGTTTTCATAATCATAAACCATTTTGGAAATCGTTAAACAATAACCACCGGTCTGATCATCATAATAAGGATCCGAAATGCTCCATCCCTTCTCGGAGCTGTAGGTATCCTTATACCACTGTCTCTCCTCTACATGCCATCCCTCATCCGGCTCCCATCCGTTACTCATATAGACAGTATGTTCAAGGTCTGGATTTGTCATATATGTAACGGAAATCTCAGGGTATGACTCTGTAATCTTCCTGAGATACTCCACCGTTCCATCATAATCATCAAGCATTTCAGAGTTGGTGGAAATAATGCTTACAAACATATCCAATATGCTTTTCTGTGTATTTATCCATTCGGAAAGCTGATATTCATATTTTTCAGCCTCATTTGCCGTCTGAATGTTACCCCATTGATAAGCAGATAGCACGTTTGTATAGAGGCTCAGGCACATGGTAACAAACATTATTCCAAGGATAATTCCCCTGAACCGCTTGTTTACAGCCATACCCATAGCTTTATGCTTCTTACCTTCTTCCTTCTGGTAAGAAGACATAATGCTGTTATAAGACATTATCTGCTCCATCATCTCCGAAAGGCGCTTGCCTGCAGTATGAATGGAGGACATCTCATCCTCAAAATCCTCAGT
>JAILOA010000192.1 GCA_024691065.1 Lachnospiraceae bacterium
TAATCTTAAAAAAACATAAAACAATTATATTAATAATAGTTTTTATATGATCTTCCCAAAAATATCAAATGATTATAAATTTCTTGATTCTACAATCCCAAATATTTCTCAAACATAGCTTTTGCAACCGGAACCGCATATGTACTGCCGGTCCCCGCTCCCTCAACTATAACCGCAACTGCTATCTTCGGATCATTTTCGGGAGCATATCCTACAAACCAGGCATTTGTGGTCCCGTCCTGATCCACCTCTGCAGAACCGGTCTTTCCTGCGCAATCATAACTAAGTGAAGAAAGTGCCGAAGCCGTACCGTAATCCACAACAGCCTTCAAATACTTTTTAATCTGTTTTGCCTCTTTCTTACTGCATTTCTGCCCAAGGCTTACGGACTTATACTTTGAAATCACCTTTCCATTGGCATTTTCCATATGGTCAACCACCTGCGGCTCCATCATCTTACCATTATTACCGATAGTTGAAACAATCATACAATTAAGAAGTGGCGAAACAAGCGTTTCCCCCTGTCCGATAGAGGTTTGTATGATATCATCCACATTGGCATCTGCCGAAAGTGTAAATTTACTGTCTGCTGTTTCAATATTTCCTTCTATAGTTTTATTAAAGCCAAATTTATTACATAAAACCTTAAAATTCTTTAAATTAAGCTTAAGCCCGATATTTGCTATAGAATTATTGCAGGAATGTGCAATTGTCTGTTCAAGATTAATCTTACCGTGAACCTCACTGTCATAGCATCTCATGGCATACCCTGAAAACTCGGCCGTTCCGTTACATGTATAGGAATATTTATTATACTCTCGATTTTCAATATTCTCTTTAACATACTCCAATGCTGTTAATATTTTAAATGTAGAGCCCGGTGTGTAGAGTCCGGAGGTAGCCCTGTTTAAAAGAGCCGAATCCTCACTGCTCTGATTCTTCAAAGTATCCCAATTTTCAACAACCGTATTAGGGTTATAATCAGGCTTTGAAACCATGGCAAGCACTTTACCGGTCTTAGGTTCAATCGCAACCACCGCCCCCTTATAATTTCCGAGCGCATTTACCGCCGTCTCCTGAAGTGCCGAATTAATCGTGGTTACAAGATTATCTCCCGCACTTTTCCTGCCCTCAAAATCATTAATGAATTTTTGAATAGGATTAATATGCGATGACAGAAGAGAAAAACCGTCGGAAAGCTCTATCCCCGTTCTTGTAACACTGTTTCTGCCTATTGCATGGCAAAATGTAGCGCCATAAGGATATACTCTTTCAAGCTTACCGCTCTCATTCACCTTTGTAGTCGCAAGCACTTCACCATCGGATGAAATGATATCTCCTCTAATTATTTTCTCTTCAAGCAAATCCTGCCTGCGGTTATAAGGGCTGTTGATTCTTTTATCACTCTCGGTAATCATAAATTTTACAATCGAGGCAGTCATTAAAAAGAATAAAATAACATAGACATATGTAACCTTTAAAATACTCTTATTATATTTCTTATTAAGCAAAACCTGCTTCTTTCTCTTTTCCTCGGTTGTAAGTTCGTGATTATCATTATCTTCATATCCGTCTGAATTTTTATTATTTACGGAATCAAGTTTTTTATTTAATTTTGCTTTTCTTTTTGCCCTCTTTTCTTCTAATTCCTTTTCTCTTATCGCCTCTTCTAATTTTTCTTTCT
Organism: Lachnospiraceae bacterium; assembly: GCA_024691065.1. Lineage (GTDB taxonomy): Bacteria > Bacillota > Clostridia > Lachnospirales > Lachnospiraceae > JAEEJA01. The sequence continues at coordinate 1,685 of JAILOA010000192.1, forward strand.
TTGCTCTCTTTGTATCTCTTGCAGATTTCTTTCGTGCACTGTCATAGTCTGAACCACCATGTCTTTCGGGATTACTTTTCCTACCCTTTGATTTACCCGAACGTGCCTCCTGCTTTCTGGTTTCCTTTTCCTCAATTTTCCTTTCTTTTTCCAATAATTTTCTGGTTTTCTTCTCAGCTGCAATCTTATTCCTGTCAGCAAGCTTCTTTTTTAAATAATTAAAATTTTCATAACCTGCATAATACTCATCCTCGTATCCGTCATAACCTTTATCTACCAATGTAATCGGCTCTTCATAATAATCATCCTCGATTTTTTCACGGACACTTTTCATTACATCATTATTCAATGCATACATTCCCTGAATAATGGTTATTAAAAGTATTGTGCTTATAACAGAGCTTCCGCCGTAACTTATAAGAGGCAATGTAACACCGGTCGACGGCAGAAATTTAACCGCTCCTCCGATAGTCAGTAATACCTGTGTAATGTATTCTATTGAAAGCCCCAATGCACAAAACTTATAAAACTTCTTTTTCATCCTGATCGCAATATTTACAAATATAATAAACATTGTGATTTCAAGCATTATAATGCATATTGCAAAGAATACACCGAACTCTTCCGCAAATGCCGAAAATATAAAATCACTTGAAACTACCGGTATACTTTCGGGCATTCCTTCCGTAAATCCCATTCCAAGCCAGTTTCCGGTCCCTATCGCAAATAATGACTGTGCAACCTGGTATCCTTCATTTTCTATACAACTCCAGGGATCAAGATAAGCCTGAACCCTGACTCTCACATGCCCAAACATCTGATATGCAACAACCGCTGCGCTGCATCCCATAACACTACCGATTAACAGATATAAGTAATTTCTGGTAACAACAAATACCAGGAAAAGGTATGTTAAAAAGAATATAAGTGCCCCGCCTAAGTCCTTCTCCATAACAAGTATCAAAACATGGGCTGCCGCTCCCACACTTACAAAAAATAATTGTTTTAAATTAACTACCTTTCTAAGCGCCGAAGCCAGGAAAAATACAAATAATATTTTCACAAATTCCGAAGGCTGCACAAGTATCCCATGGATACTAAGCCAGTTCCTGGCACCATATTCTTCTTTTCCGAATAAAAGCACTATGCCCAAAAGAGCTATACCAAGAATCGCATAAACCGGACTCAACTTTTCAAAATATTTAAATCTTTCTATCAAATAAGGCACAAATAACCCAAATGCACTTATAACAGCTATAAACAGAAGTTGCCTGTATGCATAGGCAGTATTAAGCCTTGTAAGCATTGTAAGTCCCAGCATCAAAAGCATATTGGTTGTATTCAGAAGAACTACCGAAATCCCCTTATAAACCGCTCTGTAAGCTATATCCGATACAATCAGATATATAAGCATCAATAAATATATAATCACATAATTTTTATCAAATTTATGCAAACAAAGAATTAAAAAAGCCAGAAAATGTATTATAAAAATTATAACCCTCTGTCTTTTATATTTTACCTTGAGTTTCTCTTCCTTTGAAACCACAACCGAAAAGCCCGTAAGTACATATATTGCGAACAATATAATAATCA
>JAILOA010000202.1 GCA_024691065.1 Lachnospiraceae bacterium
CGAAAGCAAGGACGACCAAAGCAAAGACGATCAGAGTAAGGACGATTCCGGGACTGATAAAAAGGATTCCGAAACAGATAACAAAGATGCAAAAGAACAATCAAATATTACTGTTAAAGTAGCAGGCTTTACCGGAACATACGATGGAAAGGCCCATAGCATAACTGTTACTCTTGAAAATGCCGGAAGTGATGTAAAGGTATATTACAGCACAAAGCAGGCACTCACAGCTGAGAACTACGCAACAGAAGGAAATACAACTAATCCTTCAGCTACGGATGCAGGCAAGACAACAGTTTATTATTATGTACATGATGGTGGTAAGGAAGTAACAGGCGGAGCCGGAAGCAGTGATATAGTTATTAATAAGGCAGTACTTACAATTACCGCAAAAGAAACCTATATAGTAGTCGGAGCTGCAGTTGCAGGAACCGGTGTTGATTATGCAGGTTTCGTAAATGGTGAAAACGAAAGTAAACTTACAGGCACACTTGCATATGATTCAAATTACGCGCAGTATGGACCTGAAGGCGAATATACAATTACACCAAAGGGACTTGCGTCAGTAAATTATGATATTAAGTATGTAGCAGGTAAGCTCTATGTATTACCTAATACTCAGCTTTATGAAGGTCTTTCTGCTACACAGGAAGGCAAGAAGCTTAAACTTACATGGGGTAAGGTAGATGGTGCAGACGGTTACGATATCTATGTATGCTACTGCGGAGGAACATTACCATCCAAACCAACCAAGACTGTAAGCGGTCTTGAAAAGGTTAAGATTAAGAAGCTCCTTGGAAAGAAGCTTAATGTAAAGGATAAATTCAAAATCAGAATAGTTGCATGGAAAGATGTAAACGGCGAGAAGACAGAGCTTGCAAGAACTCTTATCGCCCATGTTGTAGCAGCTAAGAATAAGGAGTATGTAAACGTAAAGAAACTTACAATCAAAAACAGTGAGATTGCTCTTGCAACCGGAGCAAGTGAAAAGATTAAAGCAAAGGCTAAGCTTACCAAGAAAAACGGAAAGCAGCTCGATGATGAGCATGGCAGGGACTTTAGATATCTTTCATCAAATCCTTATGTTGCAACAGTAGATAAAAAGGGAAATGTAACCGGCTTAAAGAGCGGTGAATGCGTTATCTATGTGCTTACAAGAAACTTTATTGTTAAGAAGGTAACAGTTAAGGTACAGTAAGATATTAACTGAGATATTTAAATCATGCGACCAAAACCCATACGTTTGCGTGTGGGTTGTAAGTCGCATGTTATATATATTTCACACAAATTCAGATGATATATCTACGGTTAAAGGCAGGTATGCATTACATTAAAAAAAGGGATAAAAAGAAAGGCTGGGATTAATTATGAGAAAACTTTTAAGCAAATATATGGCAATGGGAATGGCATTTAGTATGGTTGCAGGATTAGCAGGTGGCTTAGGCAGTACGGATGCCGTAGCGAAGGTAGCAGGAGATGAGGCTTACAAGACAGAAGTCGCAAATCAGGTAAATGATAAGCTCACTAATATCGATGCTAAAACAGGGTTGGAAGAGTATGAATTTACAAAAGCAGGATTCAAGATGGATATTCCGGAGGACTGCGAAGATGAAATCGAAGAGGGTTATGATGATGTGAGAATCGAACTTGAAGATGACTTTTATTTTTGGGTTATGATAGAAGAAAATGATGAGCTTCCTAAGGATTCCTGTAGTTTGGATATGAAATACAACAAGAAAAAAATTAAAAAGGTAAAAAAGAGTAATTATTATGATAAAGGAAAGAAATTCTCGAAAAACGGTAATAACTTTGTAAAGTGTAAAAGTGTGGAAGGTGTTTCATATATTGCCTATGAAGGCTGTGTTAAACTGGAATTCAAATATTATTTTGAAAACGGCTCTGACAAGGAAGTAAGCAAGAAGACATTTAAGCTTATAGAAAAAATGCTCGGAACAGTTGAAATTACAGGTACGCCTACATTGTTAAAGTTATGTGATGAAAGCTCAAAACCGATTGAAGGTTACAATGCTGCGGATATGTTCTCGGTAGCACTTTTAAAAAAGAATGAGACTGTTGATTATAGTAAATATAGCTGGGATGAAACAGATCAGGTTAAAATTAATTTTGGACCAATGAACGGAACCGACAGGGTACATGATATTTCAAATGTCGCTCTCTTAATGACTCCGGGGAAATATTCCATCGGTGTGTTGGATTTAGGTTGGTTCCAGGAAAGTGCAACCAAGACAGGTTACACACGTACATTAACTTATTCGGGAGAATGTGATATTACATCTGTTGAGAGAAATAAGGAAATCCCTGTAACGCTCAAAGCTAATAAGGTAGAGTATGAGAAAATGTATAGCTAATGCTTGAATGTTATATATAAAGCCGGAATGTGCGAAAGTTTGAAAAACATCTGTTCATGGCAATAAAAATAGAAATTATTTGGAATAAACAATTTAAAAAGACTTTATAATAAGAATCCCTCATATTGATATGTTATCCATAATTCCGGACGCATATTAATATGGGGGATTTTTGCATTATCCATATATGATATACAAGGCGTTATCATTGTATTAAATGTGGAAAATTTTTTTATTATCCTTATATAATATATGTGGTTTATCGGTACGTGGAGGACAGACTTCAGCTTTTATAGTTGATGTATTTGTCCTCTTTTTTTGTTTAAAATGACGAACAAAATGAACAAATATAAATTAGAGTTAGGCAAATAAAAATATTGAAAGAAAATTTTTGATATAATTAAATAACGTTATATTTTAGATAGCTATTATGATGATGTATTAATGGGATAATTGTAAAAATGGATAAGTATACAGATATGATATTTGTATATGATTGGGAGGAAAAGTGTCAAAGGATAATATTGTTAGAATTGGTATTTGTGAAAATGTTTCGAATGATTCAAAAAAGATAGAAACTTTAATTAGAAAT
>JAILOA010000215.1 GCA_024691065.1 Lachnospiraceae bacterium
AAGGCTTCGGATTAAAGAGCTTGTTAAAGGTGTAAAGGTTGATGAGTTTAAAATAGAAAAAGAAAACCACCAACTGTTAAAGGTTGATGGTAACATTTTCAAAAAGGTCTTTACGGAAAACAGAAAATATATTTATAAAGGGGATTTTACGGCGCCTCCTGATGATAATGATTATTCCGATTCCGCTAATTATTTATCCGAGGATGGTCTTGCGGGGTTTTCAATAACAAAAGACGGGTGGCTCACATCATTTTTTTCTAATTATGGTCGGAGTGGTTTTTCAAAGGCTGTTAAAAAATATATCGTAAATTCTGCTTATAAGCTTGTTTGTATCGTGGCCGACAGTGACGAAAACAATGGTCTGGTCCGGTTATATGAGAACTTGTATGGTTTCAGAAAATATGCAGCTACCATTGATGATACAGAGGTAATGAGGAAGTATTACGGAAGTGAATTTATAGATAATTTTGTCTCGAAAAATGGTGTGCCGTTTCATGTATTTATGATTGGTCAAAATGCTGTAGGTGAAGGGGACGATACCGCAGATAGATACGCTGCCGGATATGGGGATCATACCGGAAATTGGGAGGATACCGCAGATAGAGACGCTGCCGGATATGGGGACCATACCGGAAATTGGGACGATACCGCAGATAGAGACACTGCCGAATACAGTCCCAAAATAAAAAGGTTCAAAGATTATTTTGAAGCTGAGGCATATGTTGAACGAAGTGTAAAAGTCCTTTGATTTAAAAGTGATAGCATTAAGAGGGAAGCAAACATACTAAAAAAAGTCTGCTTAATTTTAAATAAAAGAAACAGGAGTTAACCATGAAAGCATATTATCACCTACCGGGTTTATTTGAGTTTTATGATTTTTATAAAGTATTCCTGCCACTTTTTTATGAGCACAGGGAATACTTTTATGATTGGTGCGAAATCGGCTCTATTTACGGCGCTCCGGGGGACTGCCTGTGGGGCGGAGGCCGTGTGGGATTTGGAGAAGAAGATCCGGAAAATGTAGCGGCCCTGATGAAAGAATATGGTATTTCTGCAAGACTTACATTCAGCAATTCGCTAATCAGGGAGGAACATCTTTCCGACAGGAATTGTAATTATTTATGTAAATTATTTGAAAAATGCAGCGACAGCCCAAGCGGAATTATAATATATTCGGATATTTTGCTGGATTACATTAAGGAAAAATATCCGGGCTTTTATTTTGTTTCAACGACAACTAAGGTACTTATCGATTTTAATGACTTTAAGGATGAATTAAATCGGGAGGAGTTTATGTATGTGGTGCCGGATTTCAGGTTAAATAAAGAGTTTGAGAAACTAAATTTACTCACCGCGAATCAGAAGCAAAAGGTTGAATTTCTATGTAATGAATGCTGTTCTTTTGATTGTCCTGACAGAAAAGCATGTTATGAAAACGTAAGCAGAAAGAGTCTGGGTGAGGATTGTGAGAATCATATATGTGTATCTCCTCATGCAGAGTATGGTTACAGGTTTTCTGAAGCTATGAAAAACCCCGGATTTATTGGGATAGAGGATATTCAAAAGGTGTATTTACCGAAAGGGTTTTCAAACTTTAAAATCGAGGGAAGAAGCCTTGGAAGTGCAATGGTTTTGGAGTTTTTGCTTTATTATATGACCAAACCGGAGTACCGGCTAACGGTAAGGGAAGAGATATATCTGGACAGTATGTTGGATTTATTCTAGAATGGATGTTTGAACTACCCGGTAATTGAATTGCCGAAGATTCACACTTTTAATAAAAAAATATTTGTAGATAGATGAATTGAATATATTTTGATGATAAATGATAATGTATATACCCGTAATGCTTTTATGACTTGCTTGCAAGTTTTGAAAAGAGTATTACGGGATTATTTTTTTAATAAAAACATATTGACAAATAAAAAGACTGGTAGTATTATCTGTATTAGAACAAGTAATACAAACAATACAAGTGATACAAAATCACTTAACAGTGTTGATTAAAGCATAAAAGCTTAAATAAAAGACACTTAGAAAGGAGAAAGCTATGGTATATGAGAAAGTAGGAACAGAGCAAATTGTATTATTAATAATCGGAATGGTTATTTTTATAGTGGCTCCGATTATAATGGCGATTGTGTGGAAGGTAAAGAAAAAGGAACCATTTACAACGATTCTGATTGGAGCAGCTACATTTTTTGTGTTTGTAATGATAGAGAAACCGATTCAGAATGTACTTTTATTTCCGACTGCAATGGGACTTCCGGAGCATTCGGTAAGTAGATTTATAAATGCTGCTCCGATTTTACTTTCATTTTTAGCAGGATTATTTCCGGGACTATTTGAAGAAACCGGAAGATTTGTTGCATACAAGACATTGCTTAAAAACAGAAAGAACAGGGAAACATCCATATCACATGGTATAGGACATGGTGGTTTTGAGGTAATATTTATTTTGGGTGCAACATTTCTTAATTATATAATTTATGCCGTTATGATAAATTCGGGGACATTCGGAACAGTAGTAGATACAGTAGCAAAGCAGGGAATGAAGGAGCAGGTAGACCAGATAAATGATATAGCTTCTATGCTTGCAGGATTCTCGGTTAATGATTTAGCTTTAAATATATTTGAAAGAATAGTTGCTGTTTTATTTCATATTGGAGGTTCTATCCTTGTATTTTATGCTTGTAAAGATAGAAAGAAGATTTGGTTATATCCACTTGCAATTTTACTTCATACCTTAATGGATGGGGCGCTTGCCTTAAGTATGTTTAAAGTTATTACACTTTCAAATTGGCAATTGGAAATGATATTTGCAATATTTTCTCTTTTAGTATTTTTTGGAGCATACTTTATGTTATACAGGAAGGATACGGATACCAGGGAAAGTATGTTGGCTGTAAAGGAAGCTGAAAATACCGGGGATAACATGTTGGAAGCTAAGGAAGATGTTAATGCCAAGGAAGCTTAAAGTACCTTGGGATAGCATGTTGAACCTAAGGAAGATGTTAATGCCAAGGAAACTTAAAGTATTTTGGGATAGTATGTTGGCAAGCAGTAAAGATTTAAATACAGAAAAAGAGGTGACCGGAAATGATAGTAAAAATAGATGAATATTCGGATGTACCTATTTATATGCAGATAAGAAATCAAATTGTAATGGGAATATCCAGCGGGGAGCTTGCGGCCGGCGAACAGCTTCCGACTGTAAGAGCGCTCGCGATGGAAATTGGGATAAATACGATG
>JAILOA010000251.1 GCA_024691065.1 Lachnospiraceae bacterium
ATATAAAAAGAGATCTTGAAAATGATAAAGAACTATTGACACTAGGTTGGACGGTAATACACTTTTGGGGAACGGAAATAAATAAGAAAATAGATGAATGTGTAAGAGCAGTTGCTGAAACAATTGAGGATATTGAAATGGGGGATTATGATGGAAAAATATAATAAGTCAGATCCAAAATCAATAGAAAAATATGCGAAGAAACTAGTAGGAAAAACCTTTAATGACGTGATAAATGAAGATGATGCTGTTGCTTCAGAAGTATACGAATCAGACGGTTTTTTGTCAGAGTATGAAAGTACTGCGAATGCTTCAAAGAAAGGGAATAAAGGAAGATTAGGACAGGTCGTAGAAGAACATTACTTCCATTATCATATTAATAGTGATCAGAATCCTGATTTTAAAGAGGCAGGTGTTGAATTAAAGGTAACCTGTTATAAAAAAAATAAAAATGGAGATTTATCGGCAAAAGAACGAGTGGTTATTACGATGATTGACTATTATAGTGTGATAAATGAAACATTCTATGATAGTCATGTTTGGGATAAATGTAAACTTATGCTTCTCATTTATTATCTTTATGATAAGGCGGTAAAAGATCGATATAACTATAGGATAGGCTATGTAAGTTTATTTACACCGCCCAAAGAAGATCTGCCGACAATCGAATCAGATTTTAATAAAATAGTCCAAAAAGTACGAAATGGAAAAGCGCATGAGCTTAGTGAGGGTGACACCGATTATTTAGGCGCTGTTACAAAAGGAGCGAATGCAAATTCGGTAAGATTTCAGCCATTTAGCGATATTCCCGCAAAACAGAGGGCGTTTGCATTTAAGGAAAAGTATATGACTCATGTACTGAATCACTATATAATTCCTAATAAGGATATGGGTGAGTATATACTTGATGAAAATGAAAACAAAGCATTAGAAGAAGCTGTAATTGAAAAAGTAGATAAATATAGCGGGATGACAGAGAAAGAAATCTGTGAAGCATTTGACATTGATTATGAAAAAAAGCCAAAGCAACTAGAGGCAATTTTGGCTTATAGAATACTGGGAATAAAGGGTAATAAGGCGGAAGAATTTGAAAAAGCCAATATTATTGTAAAAACAATAAGAATCGGTAAGAATGATAAGATAAAAGAGAGTATGTCATTTCCGACTTTTAAGTTTAAAGAGCTTGTAAATGAGGAATGGGAGACATCTGACTTTTTTAATTATCTGAGTGAAACCAGATTCTTATTTGTAGTATATAAATACAACAAAAACGATGAGCTTGTAATGAAAGGGTGTCAGTTCTGGAATATTCCATATGACGATTTGCAGGAAGTTAAAAAAGTCTGGATAAGAACAAAACAGGTATTAATAGATGGACTTGAAGTAAAAGTAATTAATAATAAGAGATACAATAATTTTCCGGGAAGTTCCGAAAATCCGGTGTGCCATGTGAGACCACACGCGCAAAATGCTCAGGATACTTACGAATTACCTGACGGAAGAATGTATCCGAAACAATGTTTCTGGTTGAACAATACCTATGTTTTATCGCAAATACAAGATAGATTAAAGTAATAAGCTATGATTAGAAAATAATTGCATAAAAAATGCCAAATTTGTAAGAATTTGGCTTGATCTATTGGATTAGATTTGATATAATTAGAGAAAAAACATGAAAGGATTTGGTTTTATTTATGGAAAGAACAGTTTGTGAGCTATTTGCAGGTGTAGGAGGATTCAGATGCGGACTTAACCACATTGATACACTTGAAGATATGAAAAATCCTGAAAAATGGGAAACAGTGTGGTTCAATCAGTGGGAACCTGCGGAGAAGAACACTCAGTATGCTCATGATTGTTATGTTTATCATTTTGGCACGGTATTAGACAAGGCAGGAAAGGATACAACTAACAAAGATATTGAAAAAGTAGATAAAAAAATGATACCTGATTTTAATCTTTTAGTAGGAGGATTTCCTTGCCAGGATTATTCAGTTGCATCTTCTATAGCTACATCTAAAGGAATCAAAGGAAAGAAAGGTGTGCTTTGGTGGTCTATACGTGAAATACTAGAAGTAAAAAAACCGGCCTTTGTTCTACTTGAAAATGTGGATAGACTATTAAAGTCTCCAGCTAGGCAGCGTGGAAGAGATTTCGGAATTATTTTATCTGGTTTTAATGAAGAAGGTTATACAGTTGAATGGAGAGTAATAAATGCGGCTGAGTATGGATATCAGCAGAGAAGAAGACGTACTTTTATATTCGCTTATAAAAACGATACTAATTATGGAAAAATGACTGAAAGATTATTTAAAAATGATGGAGTAACCGGAGCAACTACGGAAATTATTGATAAAAGCGGTTTCTTTGCGTCTACATTCAAGGTTAACAAGATAAATTCAGATAAAATAACTACAGTTGTATTGCCAGATAAAGTAGGTGATGTTTCTAGCAAGTTCGAGTTTAACTTTGAAAATTCTGGTATAATGAGAAAAGGAACAATTTATACAATAAAGACAGTTCCTGATTATACAGGAGAATGTATTACGCTTGGAGATATAATGGATGAAGGTGATGTTGAAGAAAGCTTTTTTATTCCAGAAGATAGACTTTATTATACTGATCCAGCTGTGAATCATAGTGATGAGTCTGAAAATGTTCTTTCAAAAGAGGAAAGACATACTTGGCAGTATTTAAAAGGAGCAAAGAAAATTGCTAGAACAGCAGCAAATGGCCATAAGTATCTTTTCTCAGAAGGTGCAATGCCTATGATTGATGAATATGATAAGCCAGCAAGAACTATGCTTACTTCTGAAGGAGGCTTTAGCAGAACAACGCATATAGTTAGA